>JAENWZ010000045.1 GCA_016649795.1 Proteiniphilum sp.
GGAAAAACGATAGGTTTTGTTCCTACCATGGGTGCTCTCCATGAGGGGCATGCCACACTCGTGAAGCGGTGTACGCTGAGAATGATCTATGCGTGGTAAGTATCTTCGTGAACCCCACGCAATTCAATAATAAAGAAGACCTGAAACGCTATCCCCGCACGCCTGAGAACGATCACAGACTCTTGGAGCGTATAGGTGCCGATATTATTTTCGCACCGTCGGAAGAGGAGATCTATCCTGAGCCCGACAAGCGGGTTTTCAATTTCGGGATGCTCGATAAGGTGATGGAAGGGCAGTTTCGGCCCGGCCATTTCAACGGTGTGGCTCAGGTAGTGAGCAAGCTTTTCAGTTTTGTGAGCCCGGACAAAGCCTATTTTGGAGAGAAAGACTTTCAACAGCTGGCCATAGTGAGAGAGCTGGTGAAGCAACTTGGGCTGTCGGTGCAGATTGTTGGTGTTTCTATCGTAAGAGAGCCTAACGGGCTGGCCATGAGCAGCCGCAATCAGCGCCTGTCGGAAGAGGAGAAAAAAAACGCTGCGGAAATATACAGGGTTTTACGCGAAAGCACCCGTATGACAGATCAATACAGACCTAAACAGCTCACCGATTTCGTGATAGGAGAGATAAACAATGTGCCGGGGTTAAACGTTGAATATTTTGAGATTGTCAACGACAACACGTTGCAGCTTATCTCCTCCTGGGAGAAGAACGTTTCTTCTGTTGGATGTATTGCCGTCTTTTGCGGCGAAGTGCGTTTGATTGACAATATCAGATACAATTAAGAATATATGTGGGTAGAGACATTAAAATCAAAAATACATAAAGCGACGGTGACCGACGCCAATCTCAATTATGAAGGAAGCATCACGATTGATGAAGATCTGATTGATGCCGCAAATATGTTCGTACATGAGAAGGTGGCTGTGGTCAACAATAATAACGGTGAACGTTTCGAAACCTATATCATCCGTGGCGACCGCGGGTCGGGGACAATATGTCTGAACGGAGCTGCCGCCCGTAAGGTGCAGAAAGGAGATGTGATCATCATTATGAGCTATGCTATATTACCGCTTGAAGAGGCGAAACTGTTTGAGCCAACAGTTATACATCTTGAATACGGGACAAACAGCATCAAAAAATAAAGTAATCATCATCATATTAACCGTCGGTTGTAGAAGCAACTGGCGGTTTTTTAGCATAATCAGGTGTATACCAATAAGCAGATCATTAAAATAAGCTTGCCCATCCTGTTGAGTTTGCTGGCGCAAAACATTATACAGGTTGTTGATACCGCTTTCCTCGGCCGTGTGGGAGAGGTGGAGCTGGGTGCATCGGCGCTGGCGGGTATCATCTATATTGCTTTGTACACCCTGGGCTTCGGGTTCAGCATGGGTAGCCAGATCCTTATCGGCAGACGCAACGGAGAGGGTGACTACAGTAAAATAGGGGATATTGTGATTCAGGGGATCATCTTCCTCCTTATTCCCGCGTTACTGCTGATACCCCTGTTGCGATATGCCACTGTTGATCTGATTCCCGGCATGTTCGAATCGGCGAGTGTCGCGACTGCCGTATCTGAATATCTGGAGTGGCGCGTGTTCGGGATCATTTTTGCCTTTACCAATGTGATGTTCCGTGCTTTCTATATTGGTATTGCCCGCACGAAAGTGCTTACAGCCAATGCCGTCGTGATGGGGCTTGTCAATGTGGTGTTCGACTACGGCCTTATTTTCGGTAACCTGGGTATGCCCGAGATGGGTATAGCAGGTGCAGCCATCGCCTCCGTGATAGCAGAGATCTCATCCACCCTCTTTTTTATTATCTATACGAAGAAGACCGTTGATCTTGAGAAGTACGGATTTACCTCTATCCGTTTTCAGTGGGCTATCGTAAAAAAAATACTTGATATCTCCATTTTTATGATGGCACAGTATCTTTTCTCTATCGTTACCTGGATGCTCTTCTTTGTACTCATTGAAAACTACATGGGTGAGCGGCCGCTGGCTGTGACCAATATCGTGCGCAGCTTCTATACCATCTTCACCATTCCTTCACACGCCCTTGGAGCAGCCACGAGCACGATGGTGAGCAACACCATCGGAGCAGGCAGGAGTTACCAGGTACAGAGTCTGATAAACAGGATCGCCCTCATCAGTCTGGGCGTGATGGTGGTGGTCATTGTCATCGTTGCTGCCTTCCCCCGCACAATGATTCATATATACACCGATAACCCCTCACTCATCAGCGATACCGTCTTGCCATTTTACGTACTCATCTCATCACTCCCCTTATATAGTGTCGGGACGGTTTTGTTCAGCGCTGTATCAGGAACAGGAAATACGCGAACAGCACTCGGTTTTGAGATATTTACCCTGATATTCTATATGGCATACATGTGGTTTATCATCATTTCCCTGCGCTCTTCAGTAGCTGCAGCCTGGACAACTGAGCATGTCTACTGGTTTTTCCTGATCGCACTTTCTTTTATTTACCTGCGAAGCGGCAAATGGAAAGATAGAAAGATTTAGTGAATTTATCTCTATCTTTACCAACTGAAGGTGATGTGGTGATGTGATGATGTGGTGATGTGACAATGAGATAATGAGATAATGAGATAATGAGATAATGTGGGAATGTAATAATCAAATCATTCAATCAACACATCGTTAAATCAGTAAATTAGTAAGATATGCAATACAGATTTCTCTGTTTTGTTGTAATTGTTTACAGCTTTACGGCTTTGCAGGCACAGGAATACCACTGGAGAGTGGGGATGGACTATTTCTTCGATAACATGGAGTATAAGAACTCTTCTTTCGCCGATGCCCGGACACTGCAGGGGATATGGTTGAAACCGCTTGGAGCTATCACTTGGGATTCGACGCACACGATTTATGCCGGTGTGGATATGCTGAAGATGCCGGGGATGAAGCATGCGGTCGACAAGGTGGAGATGATCGTTTATTACCAGTATGAAACCGACAAAGTGTTGTTTCGTGCCGGGGCCTTCCCCCGAAGAGATGCACTCTCCAACTATTCCGACTTTTTTTTCAGGGATTCAGTGAACCATTTTATGCCGCTGATGCAGGGTCTGTTCTGGCAGGTGGGCAAGGGAGGCAACTTCTTCAATGCCTGGATGGACTGGACCGGTTATTCTACTGCTGAAACACGGGAGAGCTTTTTCCTCGGGTTCTCCGGAAAAGCGACCAAAGGCCTTTTCTTCGCCGATTTTCAGTCAACCCTTTTTCACTTCGCGGGCACCTACCCCAACAACGGACTCTATGGGGTGAGTGAACAGATACAGGGCATAGCCTCGGTGGGTATGGCGTTAGCGTCAGGCAACCACTTCAGGGGTATGGCCTCGGCAGGTATCTTTGCCGGACTGGAAAGAGACCGGAAAGCGGATCTGAGCTACAGACCCGTCGGCTTTGTGGCAAGAGCCAATGCCGATTATATGGGCATAGGCATCGAGAACACCTTCTATGCCGGTGATCCGAGGATGCGCCTTTACAGTGAACAGGGAAGTGATCTCTACTGGGGTACCCCGTTCCTGCAGGGCCGCTCATACCTGCAAAGCAAATGGTTTATCCGTCTGCTCGATTCAGACCGCGTCACTGCGCAAATGAACTTCAACCTGCACTTCACGGAAGGAGAGTTGCTGTTTCAGCAGACATTGTCCGTTGCACTGTCGATAGATAATTTCTCCAAACCGGGGAAAAAGAGAATGCATTATCCCTGGATGAGGATATTTCAATAAATATCAATAGTATGGAAAGAGCCAAACAACAGATAGAGACGCTGCGCCGGCAGCTGCACGATCACAACTACAACTACTATGTGTTGTCGCAACCCGCCATCTCCGACATTGAGTTCGACCGGCTGATGAGAGAGCTGACAGAGCTGGAGGCGCAATACCCGGAATACTTCGATCCCAACTCCCCCTCGGTGCGTGTGGGGAGCGATATCAACAAGAGTTTCACCCAGGTGACCCACCGCTATCCGATGCTTTCACTGCAAAATACCTACTCTGAAGGGGAGGTGGCCGAGTTTTACAACAGGGTAAAGAAAGGGCTGAATGAGGATTTTGTGATTGTCTGTGAGCTGAAATATGACGGTACCTCCATCTCACTTATATATGAAGAGGGGCGGCTGACAAGGGCAGTGACCCGTGGAGACGGGAAAAAAGGTGATGATGTGACCGACAATGTGCGTACGATTCACAATATACCGTTAGTTTTGAAGGGCAGCGATCTGCCGCCATACCTCGAGCTCAGGGGTGAGATACTGTTGCCCTGGAGCTCCTTCGATGCACTCAATAGGGAGCGTGCGGAACAGGAGGAGCCGCTGTTCGCCAATCCGAGGAATGCTGCATCGGGCACCCTGAAGATGCAGGATTCACGCGTTGTTGCATCCCGCAAACTGGAGTCTTATATCTACTCTATGCTGGGCGATGCGTTGCCTGCCGGCAGCCACTACGAGAACATGACCCTGGCAAGGGAGTGGGGATTGAATGTCTCCGGGGCGATGAAGAGATGCCGCACCCCTGAGGAGATTTTCGATTACCTCAACTATTGGGACAGAGAGCGCAAAAGCCTGCCGGTGACGACCGATGGGGTGGTGCTGAAGGTCGATTCACTCTCACAGCAGCGTAACCTGGGTTCAACATCCAAATTCCCGCGGTGGTCCATCGCCTATAAGTTTAACGCGGAGAAAGCAGTCACACGCCTTGAATCGGTCACTTACCAGGTTGGGCGCACAGGTGCGGTCACGCCCGTGGCCAATCTGGCGCCGGTACTGCTTTCGGGGACAACCGTGAAAAGGGCATCGCTCTACAATGAGGATGCCATCAACGCACTCGACCTGCATATCGGTGACAGTGTATATGTGGAGAAAGGAGGGGAGATAATCCCTAAGATCACCGGTGTGGAGAAAGAAGCGCGTTTTCTCCTGGGCGATAAAGTGACGTTTGCCCGTAAATGTCCTGATTGCGGTACCCCTCTGGTGCGCATAGGCGATGAGGCGGCACACTACTGCCCCAATTCCGAAGGATGCCCCACACAGATAAAAGGGCGTGTCGAGCATTTCGTTACCCGCAAAGCAATGAATATCACCATGGGTCCCGAGACCATCTCGTTGCTCTGGGATAAAGGGTTGATACGTAATGCGGCCGATCTATACACTTTGCAGTTCGATGATCTGCTGCGCCTTGAACGATGGGCCGAAACCAGTGCGTTGAACCTGCTGGAGAGCATTGAGCAATCGAAGAGCGTGCCTTATGAGCGCGTGCTCTATGCCCTGGGAATCCGCTTCGTCGGGGAGATGGTTGCGCAGAAGCTGTCACACGCATTCCCGACGATTAATCTGCTGGCGCAGGCATCCCATGAACAATTGATCGCCGTGGAAGAGATCGGTGACCGCATCGCACGAAGTGTCATCGATTTCTTCTCCAACGCCGGATTTGTTGATTTCGTTGATCGTCTTCGCCATAATGGTTTGCAGTTCTCCCTGAGCGAGGATGTGCTGGCTGCAAAAACCGACAAGCTGAAAGGGCTGACCATCGTCATCAGTGGCACCTTCGAACTGCACTCGCGCGACGCATATAAGGCGATGATCATTCAAAACGGAGGAAAGAACAGCGGATCGGTGTCTAAAAAGAGCGATTATATCCTTGCAGGAGAGAATATGGGTCCTGCCAAACTGGAGAAAGCAGCGAAACTGGGAGTGAAGTTGATTGACGAGACAGCATTCCTGGAAATGCTGCGGTAATAATTACCCGGAATATTCAATCTGCTCTCTTTTGCTTGCATATTTTTGTATCTTCGCAAAAAAGTAGCATACCTTATCTTTTATGACGACAACCCTCATTATCCTGGTCGTTACGGCTGCCCTCTTCGTATGGGGGAAGATACGCTCCGATATCGTGGCGCTCTGTTCATTGCTGGCGCTTGTGCTCAGCGGCATGCTGACACCGGAGGAGGCTCTCTCCGGCTTCTCCAACTCTATTGTCATCATGATCGCCGCACTCTTTATCGTGGGAGGCGCTATTTTTCAAACAGGGATTGCCGGCACGCTGAGTGCCCGCCTGTTGCATTTCGCGGGGAAGAGCAACTACAAACTTTTCCTGTTGCTGATGCTGGTCACATCGCTGATCGGTTCCTTCTTAAGCAATACCGGTACGGTGGCATTGCTGATGCCCATCGTAGTAACAATGGCCTCTACCTCTGCACTGAATGTGAGAAGGCTGTTGATGCCCATGGCGTTTGCGAGCAGTATAGGTGGCATGATGACCCTTATTGGCACACCTCCTGTACTGATCGTTCATGGTGCGCTCATTGAATCGGGACAGGAGGGATTATCGTTTTTCACCACCCTTCCGTTGGGAGTGATACTGTTAGTGATATCTATTCTTTTGCTGTGGCCTCTCACCAAAATATTGGAGAAAAAAGGAAAAAAAGAGATAGGTGACAATCGTTCCACGGTAAAATCGCCCGGGCAACTGGCTTCGGAATACAGGTTATCAGAAAATATGTATCGTGTGGAGGTGAACAGCTCTTCATCCATGATAGGCCAAACAATCGCAGCACTGGACATCACAAAAAGATACGCTGTCACCATCGTGGAGATAAGACGACGGTCGGGCTCCCCGTTGATCAAGACTGTCACACAGGAGTTGCCTGAAGCAGGCAGGGTGATGACCGAAGGAGATATACTCTATCTGATCGGTGATTTCGAAAATGTGCAGACTTTTGTGTCAGAGAGCGGCCTGAAGCTCACAGACCAGATGACTGACGGCTCACTCAACCGTCCCATCTTTTCCGGGAAGCTGAAATTCGACGAGATAGGGATGGCGGAAGTGGTGGTGCTTGCCAACTCACAGCTGACCGGCACGCATGTGAAAGATTCCGGGTTCCGACAAAACTACAACGTGAATATCATCGGGATACAAAGAAAAGATCAACACCTTCTGCAGGATGTGAAAGATCAGAAAATACAATCGGGAGATATGCTCCTGGTGCAGGGTACATGGGAAGATATTGACCGGTTGAGCCGGCTCGAACAGGAGGTGGTGGTGATAGGTCAGCCGGCCATGGAGGCCTCGAAGGTGACACTGCATCACAAGGCACCTGTAGCGGGTATTATCATGATCCTGATGGTGCTTACAATGATATTCAATATCCTTCCTCCGGTAATTGCCGTCCTTCTTGCTGCTGTGGCAATGATCCTTACCCGCTGTTTCCGTACCGTGGGTGATGCCTATCGCACCATCAACTGGGAAAGTGTATTCCTTTTCGCTGCCATGATCCCAATGGCTACCGCCATGGAGAAAACGGGTGTCTCAGAGGTCATTGCCACCGGTATAGTTGAATCACTGGGGAGCTACGGACCCTATATGGTACTGGCCGGTATTTACCTGGGTACCTCTGTTCTGACCATGTTCATCAGCAACACGGCCACAGCCGTTTTGTTCGTGCCCATTGCTTTGCAGGCGGCTCTAACACTGGGTGTGAGTCCTTATCCGTTTGTGATTACCGTCGCAGTAGCTGCCAGCATGTGTCTGGCCAGTCCTTTCTCCACACCACCCAATGCAATGGTGATGTCGGTAGGGCGTTACAGCTTTATGGATTATGTGAAGGTGGGCTTACCGCTGCAGCTGATATATATGGCAGTGATGATCATCGTGCTGCCGCTGCTGTTTCCTTTCTGACGGTAGCTTTCCGTTTACTTCCCGGTATAGGCTTTCATCAGTTTTACTGTTCTTTCATATCTTCTTCTGTTTCGCGCACGTATAGGGTCCATCTCAATGCCCGATGGAATGACCATCTCACCGCCGGTGGATATGATTTGTAAATTTTTCCCATTGAACTCATATTTCACTGATCCTGCCGGGCGCTGATTGATGGGTGTTGAGTTTGTGGTGTGCAGATTCATATGAATCAAATATTTCTCAGGCGGATAGAGGATTTGAATCCGATCGGATTTTGTGGGTAGTCTGGTCGTGGGTGAGACTCTCAGTACCTCCTGTCTGGAATTCGGCAAAATCTGATGAGCCTGTGATTGGTGGTGCTTCGCTCTGTTTTCAGGCACGATAAGCGACTGGCGAAGATTTTTTTTCATTTCTTCATTGAAATCCTGTGCATTTACTTCTGTCACAAACAGTCCAATTACTAAATACAAAGGAACAAGAATCGAAACTTGCTTCATCAGCCCGGTGTTGATTGCTATTTGGGATTAACTTAAAGGATAGATGTTTTCAATCGCAATACGCTGCGGCGAACTTAGTTAAAGAAGTTTATTTCAGTGTTAAACTAGAATAACAGGTCATGAGGCGACCATCTCGCCTTACTAAATACATCGGAATCATAATGCTTTAAAACGGCAATATCGCCTCACTCCTGCTCAATTAAATAGCTGGATATAGCCCAAAAACCGGGTGTCTTATCATCGCCAAAAAGGCGTTTACGGAGATGATCCGTTAACACTTACAGTTTTTTTTTAGCCTAAAACCGTGAACATATCCAATAGATTTCTTGTTATAAGATTGATTTTTAATTATATAAAAAGAAAAAAGATGAAAAAGAATTTATTTGTAATAACCGGAACGATGGTATTGAGCCTGATGGCCCTAGTCCTGTTCTCGTCGTGTAATGAAAGTAAACAGACGAAAGAAGAGGTAAGTGTGGAGGTAACCGGCACGGACACCGTGACTAACTTCACGGTATATACCTATGAAGAGAAGAATGTAGCGTTGAGCGAAGCCAACAGAAGACTCGACGAGATGAACCGCCAGATTGAAGAATGGAAGGCAGATGCAGAAGCGAAAGCCGGTGAAATGTCGGCCGATGCAAAAGCAGCCTCTGATAAGGCCATAGCCGATCTCGAAAGAAAAAGAGACGAATTTAAGGCGGAAGTAGAAAAAATGGAGAATAGCACGCAGGATAATTGGGATGATGTTAAAAGAGACATCAACAGCAAGTACGAAGATGCGAGAGACGACCTGAAACGTGGCTGGAAGAACTTGAAGGAAAATGTGAAAGAGACCGTGGACGAGGCGGAAGAGGCCATCCAATAAACGGCTCAAAGAGACATTGGAGACTCATACACTCCTCAGGGATAACTTATCCGGTTATCGCTGTGGAGTGTTTTTTTTGATGGTTAATCCTGCATGGAGAAACTGTGTGATCCTATATGGTGACCGTCGGCAAAGATATCAGCCTTGTAGGTGCCGGGCATCAGGAACTCACCGATATCCCAATACATGGTAACGGGTATCTCTTCACCGCCGTATTCCACTATCCGCTTCATGGAGAACTGGATCTCCCTATTTTCGTAAGGGAAGGTGTTGGATGCGTTTTTTGAGAGCACAGTACCGTCAGGGGTCATCATGCGCACATAGATCGTCCGTTCGCCGGGCTCCGAGGTGATGTTGCGGGCAATGGTAAAAGAGATCACAAACTGGGTGCTTCTGCTCAGCCTCGATTGTTCCCGTCCCCTGTCGTTAACCGCTTTCGCCCCTATATTGGTAGCCACCAGCTGTGCGGCTAAAGTCACCTTCTCAGAGAGCACCTCCCGCTCCTGTGAAACCTGCGTGAGTGTCCTGCTTGTCTCCCTGTATTGCTTTGTGATTTGTTTGTTCTCGGCTCGTAGTTCTTCATTCAGTCTGTTCAGTGAGTCTATCTGGTGGATGTAGGAACGAAGTATTTTACGCAGGGTGGAGAGCTCACCCTTCAAGCGGCTTATTTCTGCCTTGTCGGTAGCTTTGGTCATGCGCAGCTCCTCCTGCAGACGAAGCACTTTTGCCTGTTCATTCTCCAGCTTGTAGAGCAGGGAGTCGTTCTGAACACTGAACTTGAACCCTTCGTATTGCAGTGAGATCGCTTCATATTCATCTTCCAACTCCTGCTTGTTCACAGTATACTCTGCCTCTATTTCCTCTATCTGCCTGTTTTTGGTCAGGAGAAACCCGATAACAATGGCCAACACAATGGCCATCACACCAATAATTGCTACAAGTTGAGGAGTCCGTTCCTTAAAGTCTATCTTCATCTAACTGCTTATTTTTCAATTGCCGGCAAAATTAAAGGTTTTCACCTTAATACCCAATGATTACTCACTCTTTTTCGTTAATTTAATATTTACGGGATGCTGCACTTCATCGTAAAGGTCACCGGTTTGCAAGCATGCAGTGGAACGTTTGGTGCGGTTGTGTAAGAATCGTCCTGTCTGCGCACGCTGCAGGTGCAAATATACAGCAAAAAGCCTGCGTGTGTGCAGTTTTTACGTTTTTTCCTTATCTTTATCCTCATAAATAAGAAAACATTAAAAAGAGGATCCCGATAACTGGGAATTTGTGGTACCTGAGAAACTGAAAGCGCTCTACAGTAAAAAGGATTTCGGCCCGTACGCTATGGCTGACGGTAACCTGCCGATAGCTTTTACAGCCACAACGCATACAACAGGTGGTAATTCCGGTAGTCCGGTAACGCTATCTCCTCTTTGTGATTGATCAATTTGCAGGAGCAACACACCTGGTGGAAGAGATGGATTTGAAATAATAATAAAAAAGTCTACAAAAAAAAGGATATATTCCTAAAAAAGTGTTATACTTGTAGGAGATATTCACGCAATAAATTAATAGTATGAAAGCAACAGTTGGTTATTTATTGTTTATCTGCATGCTTGCTTTCGCTACAGGTTGTGGTTCATCCCAACGTGGTGTATCAGGTAAAAAGGCAGAACTTGTTCTCGGATTGTGGGAGGTGAAGGCGATTCATAACAGCAATGAATCCGGATACAAGGAAACGCCTCCCGGAATGTTTAAGATGGTTTTACCTGACGGTAAATTCATGAATTTTATCTCTACAGATGAGGGTGCAATCATCACGGTTGATGGTACTTACAGATTGGAAGGTGATCTCTATACGGAAGAAATTGTGAATTCATTCAATAAAAGTCAGGAAGGAAAACACAATCCCTTGCAGATAAAGTTATCGCAGGAGAATTTTATGTACTTACGCTGGTTTCAGCCTATCGATGAGTTTGGTGTGGTACAGAACCGCTGGATCGAAGAGATCTGGCAGCGTGTACGCATCGAGGATCTGGAGGTGAGCAATGTGGATCTGCAGCAGGAGCTCAGATCGTTACTTAACAACGAAGAGGTAATCAGACAAGTTGTAGAGTAGCACAGGAGAGAAGTAAA
>JAENWZ010000156.1 GCA_016649795.1 Proteiniphilum sp.
GCGTAACTCATACCTCTCTGTTTTCCTTACTCCCTCCACTGCGAAGAACGGTGCCATCAGCTGTATCGTGCCAAAGGTGACTCACGAAGACCATACGGAACACTCCGTGAAGATTGTGGTGTCGGAATATGGTGTAGCCGATCTGAGAGGAAAAGGACCGAGGAACCGTGCCATAGAGATCATTGAGAAATGTGCACATCCCGACTATCGTCCGTTGCTGCATGAGTATATCAATCGTGGAGTGAAGGGTCACTTCCCGCAGGATCTATATTCCTGCTTCGCCTTCCATCAGACACTTTTGGAAACCGGCAGTATGATGAATACCAACTTTTCGATGTTTAAGAAAATATAGACATTCTAAGATAATTAATAGCAGGAGCTATCTCTTGCTACATTCTCGCCCGCACAAAGAAAGTAGCGTAAGTGTGTCTTCACTGAAGATATAGCATAAAAAAATAGTTGTCAATACATGTCCCGGTAATTATAGCCGACCATGCGTTTAAAGCAGTACTATTGCGGATTACAGGGTAAATTTGTCGGGATGACTGGATTCGAACCAGCGACCACTCGCCCCCCAGACGAGTACTCTAAACCGGACTGAGCTACATCCCGAAAAAGTGACGCAAAATTAGTATATTATTTTTAATCTCACAAATTAACTTCACCGTTCCTTTAAACTATATTATGATTATATATATGACAGGATAAAAAATAAGTTGTTAATTTGCACTCAAATTGATAATTAGGAGGCTGTTTACATCTCATTCGTCGCGTAAAATAAACAGGTTTTTTAAATGAGACATTCTTAGTAGTCTTATTTTAAGGAGTTTAAATGGCCTCTGCGAAAAACATTCACAATAGATGATCTTTACTGCAAAGCAAATAGCCGATTTCTTAAAAGGAGAAATAATCGGCAATCCCGATGTTACTGTCTCCAGTTTTTCAAAGATTGAAGAAGGTCAACCCGGTACAATCACATTTCTCGGTAATCCCAAGTACACCTCCTACATTTATGGTACCAAAGCCGATATTGTTCTTGTAAATAACGATTTCGTGCAGGACAAACCAATCAAAGCAACGCTTATCAAAGTTCCGGACGCATATGCCGCACTGGCATCGCTGATGGAGATGGTGAATCAAAACAGACCCCAGAAAAGCGGAACCGAAAAGATGAGTTTTGTCTCTCCTTCAGCATCACTGGGAGAGAACGTATATGTTGGTGCTTTCGCCTATATCGGTGAGAACGCAGAGATTGGTGATAACAGCAAAATTCATCCGCAAACATACGTTGGAGAAAACGTGAAAATAGGGAAGAACACTGTTCTCAATCCCGGGGTGAAGATTTATCAAGGCTGTATTATCGGCGATAACTGCATCCTTCATTCAGGTGCTGTTATAGGAGCCGATGGCTTCGGCTACAGCAACGAGAAAGGTGTCTATCACAAGATACCCCAAATGGGCAACGTGCTTATCGAAGATGATGTGGAGATTGGCGCTAATACAACCATTGACCGTGCTGTGATGGGTTCCACGGTGATTCACCGGGGGGTGAAGCTCGATAATCTGATTCAGATTGCCCATAATTGTGAAATAGGAGACAATACAGCCATGGCTGCACAGGTGGGTATTGCCGGTTCCACCAAAATTGAGGAGAATTGTGTGCTGGGTGGTCAGGTGGGAATCGGAGGACATATTACCATCGGGAAAAACAGTCAGATAGGTGCCCAGTCGGGCATTGTCAGCAATACCAAAGAGGGATCAGCAGTGATTGGATCCCCGGCTTACCCTGTGAAAAGTTTCTTTAAAACGAGCATCATCTTACCCAAGCTTCCCGATATGTACCGGCAGCTGAATACGTTGGAGAAAGAGCTTGCTGAACTGAAGAAAAGGCTCACTCCCAACGGCTAATCAATCGTTTCCAGGAGCATTAACAGCAATCATTTCACAAAAATGAAGAATTTTTGTGCTTTTGGTTGTATATTTGCACAAATAATTGTGAGATGAGTAATCAATATAAAGACATTGTGAAACAGAGAACATTACTAAACAGCTTCACCTTAAGTGGTACAGGACTTCACTCCGGGCTCGATATAGTGATCACATTTAATCCTGCACCGGTAGATCACGGAATTAAGATAAAAAGAGTCGATCTTGAGGGTCAGCCTGTGATAGATGCGTTGGCCGAATATGTAATCAATACACAGCGAGGCACCGTTTTAGGAAAAGGAGAGATAACCGTCAGTACCATTGAACATGGTTTTTCAGCGTTATATGCACTTGGGATCGATAATTGCCTGATTGAAGTCAACTCATCCGAGTTTCCCATTCTCGACGGTAGCGCAGCAGATTATGTGAAAGCTATCCGCGTAGCAGGTACAGAAGAGCAGGGGAAGGATAAGGACTTCTATGTTGTGCGTAATAAAATTGAGGTAACTGATCCTGAAACAGGCTCAAAGCTAACGTTGTTACCTGATGATTCTTTCTGCATCAACTCATTTATTGAATTCGATTCACAATATATACCCAATCAGTCGGCCTCCATGGACACCATGACCGATTTTGAGACAGAAATAGCACCCGCGCGTACCTTTGTCTTTGTACGTGAGATACAACAATTGCGCCAAGCAGGACTGATTAAAGGAGGCAATCTGGATAATGCCATCGTCATATACGAGAGAAAATTGTCCCAGAAAGAGCTGGATGATATCGCAGATGAGCTGAATGTGCCTCACCATAATGCCGACGAGCTGGGTTACCTGAACCACCGTAAGCTGGCATTTCCCAATGAACCTGCACGGCATAAGCTGCTCGATATCATCGGCGATATGGCGCTCATCGGGAAACCGGTCAAAGGACGGCTTATTGCCACGCGACCCGGTCATAAGATTAACAACAAACTCGCAAGGCTTATTCGTAGGGATATCAAATTGAACGAGGTGCAACCACCTGTTTATGATATGAAAATGGAGCCGGTGATGGATAACATACGTATCCGGGAATTGCTTCCTCACCGCTATCCTTTCCTGATGGTGGATAAGATTATTCAGTTGACAGATAATTTTATTGTCGGTGTAAAGAATATTACAACAAACGAGCCCTTCTTTACCGGACATTTTCCACAGGAACCGGTGATGCCGGGTGTGCTGCAGGTGGAGGCAATGGCACAAACAGGTGGTCTGTTCGTCCTCGCCAAACTGGATGAACCGGAAAGATACTCAACTTATTTCCTGAGGATAGATAACGTGAAATTCCGACACAAGGTAGTGCCGGGAGATACCATCATTTTCAGGGTGGAGCTCACAAGCGAAATGCGCAGAGGCATCGCCACCATGCGCGGATTGGCATTCATTGGAGATAAAGTGGTCTCTGAAGCCGATTTTACAGCGCAGATTATAAAAAATAAATAACTTCTTAAATCGATCAAACGATATGAACAGTGTTTCATCTATGGCTTTTGTGCATCCTGAAGCCAGGCTCGGCGAGAATGTGATTGTAGAACCATTTGCATATATCGACAGCAATACAGAAATTGGCGACGGTACGCGCGTGATGACACAGGCATCCATCCTCAATGGAGCCCGAATCGGGAAGAACTGCACCATTTTCCCTCATGCTACGATTGCAGGTATTCCACAGGATTTGAAGTTCCAGGGTGAAGATACAACAGCGATTATTGGTGATAATACCATCATACGTGAATGTGCTACGGTGAACAGAGGCACCGCATCGAAAGGATTTACCAAAGTGGGTGACAACTGCCTCATTATGGCCTACAGTCATGTGGCACACGATTGCGTACTGAATAACCATGTCATTTTGGGCAACACCACGCAACTGGCAGGTGAAATAGAGATCGATGACTATGCGATTATCAGTGGCGGCTCACTGGCGCACCAGTTTTCAAGAATAGGTGCCCATGTGATGACTCAGGGAGGATCAAGGATCTCCAAGGATATCCCTCCCTTTGTGATGGTGGGGCGTGAGCCAATCACCTACGTGGGACTGAATATTGTAGGGCTCAAGCGCAGAGGCTTTAGCCGTGAACGTATCAACTCCATTCAGGAGGTGTACCGTTATCTCTACATGTCAGGGTATAATATCTCGCAGGCGGTGGAACGTATTGAACAGGAACTGCCTGTTACGGAAGACCGGGAGCTGATCCTTAATTTTATTCGTTCGTCCAGCCGGGGGATTATCCGCGGTAATATGGAAGGGTAGCCTATGCCGGGGATTATTTTTCCTGCCGAGTGGTACCCGCAAAGCGGTGTGCAGATAACCTGGCCGCATCGCGGGAGTGATTGGGTTGATATACTGGAAGAGGTGATCCAGTGCTATCTCTCCTTTTCAAAAGAGATACTCAAGAGGGAGAAGCTGCTTATCGTCGCTCCTGAAAAAGAGGATGTAACAAAATACTTCTCGGAGGAGGAACAGAAGAACCTCATCTCTCTACCGATACCCAGCAACGATACATGGGCACGCGATCACGGAGCAATCTCCCTCTTTATCGACAATCAACCAACCGTGGTGGATTTCGGGTTCAACGCATGGGGATTGAAGTTTGCTGCCAATTTCGATAACCGGATTACCGGCAACTTATTCAAAGAGGGTGTTTTTCAATCCGGCGTTGATTATCTGAACAGGCTCAATTTCATCCTGGAGGGAGGAGCGATCGAGTCTGACGGACGAGGCACCATCCTCACCACCTCTGAATCTCTTCTGGCACCTAATCGCAATCAGCCAATGGATCAGCAGGAGATTGAAGCCACATTGAAAAAAATGTTGGGTGCCACAAGAGTACTCTGGCTCAATCATGGTTATCTTACGGGAGATGATACTGACAGTCACATCGACACTCTCGCTCGTTTCTGTGACGAGAAAACAATTGCTTACGTGCAATGTGATGATGCAGAAGATGAGCATTACAGTGAGTTGAAAGCGATGGAAAAGGAACTCAGCGCATTTGTTACAGAGGAGGGAGCACCCTATCATTTAATAGCCCTGCCAATGGCTGATGCAGTGTATGACAATGATGACCAACTGCCTGCCACCTACGCCAATTTTTTGATTATCAACGGGGCAGTACTGGTTCCATTTTATGGTACAGAGAAGGATGAAATTGCCCGTCAACAGTTGCAAAAAGCTTTTCCAGATCGGGAAATTGCAGGTGTCGATTGCAGACCCCTGATCAAACAGCACGGTTCGTTGCACTGCGTTACCATGCAGTTCCCTGAAGGAATGTTGTAGTTATCAGTAGTCAGTGATCAGTGATCAGTTGTCAGTTGTCAGCTTTCAGAACTCAGAAATTATTATTATGAAGGTAGGAATTATTCAACAAGCCAACAGCGCCGACAGGGAGGAGAATGTATCCCGGCTGCAGTCTAAGATCAGACGAGTGGCCGCTCAGGGTGCTGAGCTGATTGTCATGCAGGAGCTGCATAACGGTCTCTATTTCTGCCAGACGGAAGAGACTGCTGTTTTTGAACAGGCGGAAACCATTCCCGGTTCTTCTACCCATACTTTTGGGGAGCTGGCAAAAGAGCTGAACGTTGTGATTGTCCTCTCCCTTTTCGAGAGACGTGCTCCCGGTCTCTATCACAATACAGCCGTCGTGATAGAGAAAGACGGAACCATTGCCGGCAAATACCGGAAGATGCATATACC
>JAENWZ010000021.1 GCA_016649795.1 Proteiniphilum sp.
GTAATAAATTATCTGCCAAATATCTAAATTTAAAACTTTTTATTACCTTTGAATCGTCATAAATCAGCATAAACAAAGATCAAATGATTTTCAAATTTCTAATTCTTTCAGATGAAGTGGATAACTTCAAAAGAGAAATAAAAATTGATGCCGATGCAACGTTTTTGGATTTTTATAAAGCCATCCTAGACTGCACCGGTTTCAGTGATAAAGAGATGGCTTCCTTCTTCCTCTGTGATGAAAAATGGCGCAAGCTACAGGAGATCACACTTGTAGAGATGGACACCTACTCTGATGAGGACTCCTATATCATGGAGGAATGCATTCTGAGCGATTATCTGGAAGACAAAAAACAAAAACTGATGTACGTGTTCGATTATCTTACCGAACGTGCACTATATATTGAATTGTCTGAAATTATTCCCGGAAAAAACCTGAAAACGCCCCTCTGTTCTCTCTCAGCAGGGGAAGCACCTAAGCAGATAATGAATATTGAAGAGTTGAAACCTGTAACTACTTCACTGGACCTGGGCGAAACATTCTATGGAGATGAAAGTTTCGATATGGATGAGCTGGATAAGCATGGATTCGACGGACTGGATGATATTTCGTTGGAAACTAACGAAGGGGACCTTTTCTGATAAGCCTTCACACCATATACCCAAAGAGACAGTGATCCATCTTCAAATAACAGTTTAATTGGCACATTCAATCTTATTCAATGAACATCCTCCTCGTGCTGCTCGGTCCCACCGGTGTCGGAAAGACAGAATGGAGTCTGAAAATCGCAGAAGCGCTGGGTAACCCCATTATTTCGGCTGATTCAAGACAGATTTATCAAGGGATGACCATCGGCACCGCAGCACCCACGGAACAACAACTACAACGTGTCCCACACCATTTCGTGGGAATCCTCGACCCAAGAGAGTATTACAGTGCCAGCCAATTTGAAGAGGAGGCGGTTACTTTGGCTGAACAGCTTTTTGAAACGCATTCATGTGTGGTGATGACAGGCGGCTCCATGATGTACATCGATGCAGTATGCCACGGCATCGATGAGATCCCCACCATCGATGAGCAGCTGAGGGAAGAGGTGCATGAGCTCTATCGCACCGAGGGACTGGATGCCATCCGCTCACGCCTGAAAATAGTGGACCCTCTATTCTATGACGAGGTGGACCTGAAAAACCCCAAACGTGTGATTCACGCACTTGAAGTGTGTCTTATGTCCGGCAAACCCTACTCTTCACTACGCAGCAAGCAGAGAAAAGAGAGGCCCTTCCGCATCCTGAAAATTGGGTTTATGCGGGAACGTGGTGAGCTGTATGACCGCATTAACATTCGGGTGGATGAGATGATAGAGAAGGGACTTGTGGAGGAGGCACGTCATTTTTATCCGATGCGTCATCTCAACGCACTCAATACAGTAGGTTACAAAGAGCTGTTCGATTACTTCGACGGCAACAGCACTCTTGATTTTACCATAGATAAAATAAAACAACACTCCCGCAACTATGCCCGCAAGCAGATGACCTGGTTCAAAAGGGACAAGGATATCCACTGGATCAATTTGTCGGATGAGGGGATTGATGTGGCAGAAGAAGTTTTCAACCTTCTCAGAGGGCAGGGTTGAACAGATTCCTATTTCCTTTGTTTTAATTGCAGATATTAACTGGAAAAACAGCATTGCCCCGCTCACCTGTCAGGGAGGGTATGATGATTGTTTTTTGACGTAGAAATATTTATCTTTATTCTCAAATTATCCTTTAACAACGTTTATGGCGCTAAGGCAGCAACAGGAACTGAAACAAACACAGCGGCTCTCCCCCCTGCAAATGCAGGTGATAAAGCTGGTGGAACTCAACACCTTAGAAGTGGAAGATCGCATAAAACAAGAGGTGGAGGACAATCCTGCGCTGGAGACTTTGGATGCTGACATGTCGAACGATACAGAAAATGAAGAGAAGGAAATTGATGACGATAACCTTTCCCAGGAAGATATCATCCTGGGTGATTACTTTTCGGAAGATGACATTCCCGATTACCATATCAACCAGACACATCAGAAAAGCGAACCAAGCTTCTTCGAGATAAGCTATTACGATGATAAATCGCTCAGTGATTCGCTCATGGAACAAATTGGCCTGATGAATCTGGATGAACGCAAACAGACCATCGCGGAATACATTATCGGCAACCTCGATGAGAGCGGTTACCTCCAGCGTGATTTACAATCCATCTCCGACGATCTGTTGTTTCAGCAACAGATGGAGGTTCTTCCCCTTCAACTGGAAGATATGCTCTATGAGATACAGGAGCTGGACCCTGCCGGGGTCGGCGCCCGCGATCTGCAGGAGTGCCTCCTGCTTCAACTGGAACGCTATGATCAGACAGCTGCAGTACGGCTCGCGAAAGATATCCTCACCGATTATTTCGAAGAATTTTCACGTAAGCACTACGACAAGATCATCCGCATGATGAACATCACGCAAGACAATCTGAGAGATGCGATCGGTGAGATCACATCGCTGAACCCGAAACCGGGGAATGCGTTGGGCGGCACGATGCAAACGGCAATGAACAACATCACTCCCGATTTCATTGTGGACACTTATAATGGCCTGGTCACCATACAGCTCAACAATAGCAATATCCCCAGCCTGAAGGTAAACCGCAGTTTCTCGGAAATGCTCAAAGGATACAATGATAACCGTGAGAGCATGTCGGCCGACGACAAACAGTCAATGCTTTTCATGAAACAGAAAGTGGATTCTGCCAGATGGTTTATCGATGCGGTAAGACAACGGCAGAACACGCTGCAGCGAACCATGGAAGCCATTGTAAACATACAATACGAATTCTTCCTCACCGAAGATGAATCGCAGCTCAAACCGATGATTCTGAAAGATGTGGCTGAAAGAACAGGGTTCGATATCTCCACCATCTCACGCGTGAGCAACAGCAAGTATGTACAAACCAATACTGGTGTATATCCCCTGAAATACTTCTTCTCTGAGGCTATGCAGACCAGTGAAGGAGAAGATATCTCATCGAGAGAGGTGAAGATGATTCTGAAAGAGAGTATAGAAAACGAAAACCCTACCAAGCCACTTACAGATGACCAGCTAACCAGGATTCTCAATAAAAAGGGATATGTGATCGCGCGCCGCACTGTTGCAAAATATCGGGAACAATTATACATTCCTGTCTCTCGTTTAAGAAAAAAGATTTAACTTTGCTCATTCATTGAAAGGAAAACCATCAGGATGAAATCTATCGCACATGTAATCTCCACTATCTTTCAGCCTTTGTTGATGCCCACCTATGGGGTGATGCTCATATTTGTCTACACCTATTTCGGCGCAATCTATATGCATCAATTCTGGCAAATCATTATGCCGGTGGTTCTATTCTCTTTCGTTATTCCCGCTATTCTTATTGTTATGCTCTTTCGAATAGGTGTTGTAACCGATCTGTCACTCAAAATACGGAGGGAGCGCTTCTATCCATACATCATCACGCTGTTCTCCTACTCCGTGATGATCATCTTCTATTACAGGATGCACATGCCTAAATGGTTCCTCATGATTATGGCAGCCTCAGTTGCAATCATGATTATTGCCATTATCATCACACTGAAATGGAAAATAAGTGCACACATGTTCGGTATCGGAGGTCTCATCGGTGGTGCAATGGCTGTCAGTTATTACGTGGAACGGACTAATCCCTATTATATGTTTATGGGGTTGTTCCTTATTGCGGGTTTAGTAGGTACTTCAAGGCTTTTATTGAGACGTCACACCCTCTATCAGGTGATTGCCGGTTTCATGCTTGGATTACTGGTTTCATATGGTTTTGTCTGGTTTGGTGCACTCACTTGAAAATATTCGGTTTTCAACCCTTTGACAATAGAGAATTAAGTTGTACATTTACCCAATAAAAAATAGAATTTAATATAATTGAAGTCGTTATGAATTTTCCTGAAAACGTTAAGTATTCTTCCGATCATGAATGGGTGAGAGTGGAAGGAAATGAAGCTTATGTTGGTATTACCGATTTTGCACAAGAAGAGTTAGGCGAAATTGTGTACATTGATGTAACAACTGAAGGTGAGACCCTGGCTCAGGGAGAAGTGTTCGGCAGCATCGAAGCGGTGAAAACTGTATCCGACCTGATGATGCCTGTTGGTGGTGAGGTGCAGGAAGTGAATCCAAAGCTGGACGATGCTCCCGAGCAGGTGAACAAGGATCCTTTTGGTGAGGGATGGATCATCAAGGTTGCTCTTAAGGATGCCGGTGAGCTGGCAGGATTGATGTCTGCTGAGCTGTACAAAGATTTTATCGGTAAGTAGTTTAATTAAGAACAAAGAGGGGATCACTCACAGCGTGATTCCTTTTTCAATACAATCATATGAATCCTGTTGTTAGTATTATAATGGGTAGCACTTCTGATCTGCCCGTAATGGAAAAAGCCGCTCAGTTCCTCAACGAAATGGAAATTCCATTTGAGATGAATGCCCTCTCGGCACACCGCACACCTGAGGAAGTGGAGAAATTTGCCAAAGGAGCCCAAGAAAAAGGAATCAAGGTAATTATTGCCGCAGCGGGAATGGCGGCTCACCTGCCCGGGGTGATCGCTTCCATGACAACTCTTCCCGTCATCGGTGTCCCCATCAACTCGTCGCTCGACGGATTGGATGCTTTGCTGGCCATTGTACAGATGCCTCCGGGTATTCCCGTAGCTACGGTTGGGATCAACGGTGCACTGAATGCGGCTATCCTTGCCCTGCAGATGATTGCCACGGGAGATGAATCGGCTCAAAAGAAACTGAAGGAGTACAAGGTGAGCCTGAAGAACAAAATCACGAAAGCCAACCAGGAGCTCGCCTCCCTATCCTACAAATTCAAAACAAACTAACGTTTGCACAACTATTCCGATCCGCTTCGCGACAGATGAGTTCTACATTCCCACAGCTGAAAGTTCGGCCAGGGCAAACCCCAGATCTCTCTCGCTTTCCAGCATCTTTTGCATCGCTTCATAGTAATAGGTGATCTCCAGCAGATAATACAAGAGTGGGATCTCACCGCTGTCCAGTGCCTTCTTTAGGAAGGCTTCATTACTGTATGAAGATAGTGCATGGCGATAAGATGTTACTTCCTGCTGTAAACGTGACGCTTTCAGAAACAGGTTCTGCAACCGATGATAAAACTGCAGTTTATTGTCCTCCAGCACTGTTTCCGCTGTTTTCAGTTCTGCTTTTGCCTGTTTCATCCTGTTCCTGTTTTCCCATAAGGGTATTGAGACGCCAACAGTGACTCCCTGAAACCTCTCACCCACGACCTTCTCACTCATATAACCGGCTGTAAACTTAGGCAGTCCCAACGCCCTGTTCAACTTCACCTGTTGCCGGCTTATTTCGATTTGTCCCCTGACATATTGCAAAACAGGACTTTTTGCCTCAGCCATAGCATACCATTGTTCAAAGTCCGGAGGTAACATCTCATAGGTAATCTCAGAGGCAGTGAATGAAATCGCATTACCACCATTCAGCGCTTTCAGCTCGTTGAGAAGAGAGGAACGCTCCGTTTCCACCCTGCTCATCTCATTGCCGGTAGTGGTCAACTCTAGCAGTGCCTTGTTCTTCTCCAGAATATTCACATCGCCCCGGTCAAACCGCACCTGATATGTCTCGGCAATGCGTTGTGCATTCAATAATCTTTTGCTGTACTCTTTTACCAGAGCATTATAATAAACCAGCTCTGTGCAGACCTGCCTGGCACGCATCAGGAGATTGAGGCGCTCAGACTGGTATCTCAGGTCAAGGTTTGCATTCTCCAGTTTTGATATCCTGCTCCTGTGACCATAAGCGGTGGGAAAATCAAAAGACTGGGTAATGCTGATATCCGTTCTGTTGCCTACAGGTGCGGGACTTCCCCAGAGGTAGTTGAACGCAACTTCGGGATTGGGTAAATAGATTCCCGTCCGGTTATTCAGTTTCCGGGCTGCTATCTGTTCACGGAGAGCATTCAGCGTTGAACTGTTACTCTCAATCTCCTTCAGGAGGGTATCCATCTTATTCTGTGCCATAACCGGCAACAGCATTACCATGAACAACAGGCTAATTGCTATTTTTTTCATCTTTGCGTTTTTTCTTTTGTAATAACGTATATACAACAGGTACAATATAAATATTCAACAGTGTGGATGTCAGCAAACCACCCAGTACCACGACAGCCATCGGACTCTGTATCTCATTCCCCGGCTTGTCGCCGTTGAGTACAAGAGGGATAAGCGCCAGTGCAGCGGTAAGTGCGGTCATCAGGATAGGATTCAGCCTGTCCGCCGAACCTTTCAATACCGTTTCCTCTAAAGGAATATGGGCTTGCTGCATGTGCTGATACCTGGATATCAGCAATATCCCGTTACGGGTGGCTATACCAAACAGGGTGATGAAACCAATGATAGAGGGAATACTAACAATTCCTGATGTAAAAAAGACGGCCAGTACACCTCCGATCAGCGCCAGCGGCAGGTTTACCAGGACGATGGCCGACAGGGTCAGATTCCTGAACTCGGCATATAACAGCGGAAAGATAACACTGATGGCCAGAAGGGAGGTGATCAGCAGTGTGCGGGATGCCTTTTCTGCGCTTTCAAACTGTCCTCCATATTCAATCCTGTAGCCTTCAGGCAGCTCTATTTCGCTCTCTATCCTCTTTTTTATCTCATCCACCACCCCTTTTAAGTCCCCGCCCGCGACGTTGGCGGAAACGACGATCTTACGCTGCACATTTTCGCGACTGACAGCGTTGGGGCCGCCCACGGATACGATTTCGGCGACCTCCTCCAGAGGTATACTGTTCCCGTAACCGGTCTCTATCAACGCTGATTTCAATTGTTCAATATTCTCCGTATAGTGTTCGTTCAGCCGTAAGACCAGATCAAAACTTCGTTGTCCTTCGTAGATGTCCGACAGCTTTTCACCGGCGAAAGCCAGTTCAATAAACGCATTGAAATCCTCGATGGATATCCCGTAGCGGGCCAGCATCGCCCTGTTGGCTCGTACCTGCAGTTGCGGTGTTTCCGTCTGCTGCTCCACGGAGAGGTCCACCAGCCCGTCGATTCCCTCCAACGCACTCTCTATCCGGTTTCCAAGCAGGTACATATAACTCAGGTCGGTGCCGAACAATTTGATGGCAATATTCGCCTTCGTTCCCGAAAGCATATGATCTATACGGTGGCCCAACGGCTGACCGACAGAAGAGACCAATCCGGGTATTCCCGACAGTGTCTCCCTCACATCGGCCAGAAATGCATCCCTGTCTCTCTCTTTCAGATCGAAATTGACATCCACCTCAGAGGAGTTGCTCGACAGTGCATGTTCATCGAGCTCACCTCGTCCTGTCCGTCTCGCAGTGCCGGTAACTTCGGGTATTTTCAGCAGCTCCTCTTCCATCAGGTTACCCAAACGGGAGCTCTCCTCAAGAGATACGCCGGGCTTCGTGACAGTCGTTATCACCAGAGAGCCCTCATTGAATTCAGGAAGGAAGCTCCGCCCCATCGTAAAAAACAGCACCAGTGTAACGATAAAAAGACCAACGGTTGGGTAGAGCACTATTTTTCTGTTGTTCAACACCCAACGGAGCGTTTTGGTATAGTACCGGGAAAGATGGCGGATCAGCCAGCTCTCTTTCACATTCTTATCCAGATAATCCTCACCCGAGAGCATCATGCGGCAAAGCAGGGGTGTCACCGTCATCGCGACGATCAGCGACATGAACAGAGAGACAATATAAGCCACGCCAAGCGGTTTCAGCATGCGCCCCTCCATCCCCGACAGGAAAAAGAGAGGAACAAAAGCGACCATGATGATGAACGTTGCGTTGAGGATCGATGCACGTATCTCTTTCGATCCTTCAAACACCACGACCAGTGCGGACTGTCGTTCTCCCTTCGGCCTACGGTGATTCTGTCTGAGCCGCTTATACACGTTCTCCACATCAATGACGGCATCATCCACCAGCGAGCCGATAGCAATAGCCATACCACCCAACGTCATGGTATTGATGTTCATTCCCAAAAGATAGAGAACGATGAGGGTTCCGAGCAATGAGAGCGGGATAGCGATCACAGAGATGAGAGTGGTACGGAAGCTGCCGAGAAAGAGGAAGAGGATGATCACTACGAAGAGGGCTCCCTCAATCAGGGCACGTCCCACATTATTCACGGAGGCCTCAATAAAATCGGCCTGCCTGAATATCCCCGTATCCATTGTCACATCGGGAGGAAGTGTTTTTTGCAGCTCCGCCAGATTGGCTTCGATCTTCTCCGTCACATTCAGCGTGTTGATGTTGGGCTGCTTCGAGATCGACAAGATCACTGCCGGTGCAGCATTCTGTGATGCATAACCCATCTTGACAGCGCTTCCAATCACCACATCGGCTACATCTGAAACGACCAGGGGTTTACTTCCCGCCATCTTTACAAACGTAGCGCCCAGCTCCTCAGGATCATTGGTACGGGCAATACCCCGCAGCACATATTCATTCCCGTAATCACGCATCACGCCACCCGAAGAGTTGGTGCTGAAAGTTTTTCCCACAGCAGCCAGCTCGTTCATGGTCACTCCGTAAGCAGCCATTTTCTGTGGATCGGCAAGGATCTGATACTGTTTATAATCACCTCCGATGATTGTCACTTGCGAAACACCTCCTGTCGCCAGTATGGCGGGCTTCACCACCCATTCGGCCATGGTGCGGAGATCCATCAGTGAGGTTGAGTCGGACTGTAAACCGATAAAGAGTATCTCCCCCATCACACTCGATTGTGGAGCCAGCAAGGGCATCACATCACCGGGTAGGGCTCCGGTAAGTGTCACCATCTTCTCACTGATGATCTGACGTGCCTTGAAGATGTCCGTACCCCAGTCAAATTCAACCCACACGAAAGAAAAACCCTGCATGGATGCCGACCGAACACGGCGCACATCTGTCGCTCCGTTCACCGCTGTCTCTATCGGGAAAGTCACCAGCCTCTCCACCTCCTCCGATGCCATACCATGTGCATCGGTCATGACCACCACCGTAGGTGCCGTCAAGTCGGGAAACACATCTACATCCATCTTTTGGGATGTATAGGTACCGCCCACGATAAGCAGTATAGCACCAAGCATGATGAAGAGCTTGTTATGAAGAGAAAATTGAATGATTTTATTTAACATCTTCCTTACCGCTTAATGACCGTGACCGTGTGCATCGAGCTGACCTGTGGATTGTGACAGCTTCACCATAATCGCCCCTTTGCTTACCACCCGTTCCCCGACAGACAGACCCTCCGCAATCTCCGTTCTCAATCCGTCACTTTTACCGATACGGACAGCGCGTTTTTCAAACAACTCAGGTGTGACCTGCACATAGAGGAAATAGGCTCCCATCTCTTCTATCAACGCTTCGTTGGGTACCGTGATTGCCTCACTACTACCCTGCAACTTGATATACATCTCCACGAAGCTGCCGGGAAGCAGTCCGGCATTGTTCTGTACCTGAAAGACGACAGGGATGAGGGGGTTACTCAGCTCGGTCGATTTTCCATAAGAGACAACCCTCCCTTTCAAATCTTCCAGACTGTAGGTCTGATCACTATGCATCACCTTAATATTAGCGGTAGTGATCGAACCCAGCAGATGAAAATATTTGGGCTGCAGTTCCGCTCTGATGAGCAGATCACGGTTTTGGGAAACCACCAGCAGCGGTTGCCCCGCTTCTGCAAATTCTCCGTTGCGGACGAACAACTGTTTGACGAAACCGGTCATCGGGGACCGTATCACCTGGCTTCCGCCGGATGAGATATTTTTCCGGAGATTGGAATAGACCGCCTCCGCATGCTTATAGGCAGCCTCCGATTCGAGCAGCTCACTCTCAGAGACGATCCGGTCTTTAGCCAGCTCACTTTTACGATCAAACACAGCCTTTGCCTTGTTATATTCGGCAACAGCCCCGGCGTATCGCACATCCATATTATTGTCCGCCAGGCCGCCATCCACCATAGAAAAGAGGGACTGGCCTATCTGAACGACGGTGCCGGGAACGATCTCTCTGCCGGTGAAGAGCACAAGACCACCCGCTTTTGCCACGACAACTTTCTCGTCGCTTTGTGAGGGTTCTATCTGTGCAACGGTTCTTATCGTCTCACCAAATGGTCCCGTTTTCACCTCTTCGGTGGCGAAACCTACCATCCAGCTCTGTTCTTTCGTGAACAGGACCGCGCTGCCACCTGCATGCGCTTCTTCTTCCGCTGCATGGTGACCATCCTTCTCGTTATCGTAAACAGTGATACCGGAAACGATTAGTTGCGACACCTCTTCGGGTGTCCGGATGTCGAACTGAAGCCTGCCCGCCCCCGCCGCAGATGGCTGCAGGGAAATCTGATAAATGCCGTCGCTGACAGGCTCTGCTGACACGCTCACCGTTTTACCATTGTCTTGCAGGAGGCTTACCGTAACGCTTCCCTCTCCGAGGGGTTTGAAGTTCTCCAGACGGGTGAAGTGTGCCAGGATGTTACTCTGATGACCGGTGACGAAGGGATCCGCTTCCGCGAAGAGCTCAAACTCGCTGTTATACGAGGTAATAAGCAGTTTCTCCTCATGAAGCTCCTCTTCCGCCGTGGCATGCGGCTTGTGTGAACATGCAGCCAGACTTATCGTGATAAATAACAATGAAAAGAATCGATATAATTGCATGGAATGATTTGTTTATTGAAAGTGTAAGTAGTATTACATCTCCCTCTTCGTGGTGATGAAAAGGATTCGTACCCGGCTAAATGACACCCTTATAACAAAGGTATACATCATGCCTGACAAATAAGATAAGATGTCAAATAGGAATGTGTAAATCAACAAACAGGTGGTGCCCTCAACCCTAATGAGCGGGTTACATACTGGTTATAGGAAGAGAAAATAAAAGGCTTATGCATGAATGGCAGTTCGCCATCATCCCATATCGTGGTGAAAGAATTGAGATCGTAACAGAAAACAGAAATCAGGGTGGCGAAATCGATGAAGCCGGGGTTTTCTTCATCTTCCGATGAAGAACTATCTCCCGATGCAGAACGGATATAGAGTTCATTTAATACACACGTATCTCCCAGTCCGTTATTTCCATGAGCATGACCGCCAATATCTTGAGGAGAATGTTGATTGATGTGATTGTGACTGATGCTGTTTTCTGAAGAGATGTGGTAACAGATGGTGACGACATCTTCATCGTGATGATGATGAGGTATAACGGTATGCGCCAATAAAGCAAAATTGGCAAGCAATAAAAAGAGGAATCCGATTACTTTCTTCATACTTATCTATCCGTACTAATCACCAAACAAAGATAGATATATTTATCAAATCAACAAGACGCAATGCCTCTCAACTGAAAAAAAATGTATCTTTGTCTGATCAAATAAAAATGCTGAACAAATGAAAAAAGTAATCTACATGCTCACAACCCTTTTTCTCCTGGGTGCCTGTACAAACGGCAAACAGGCAGACAATCAGCTGTCGGCTGACGACGGCATCGATGCTGCATTCGAATACAAGGTAGATCGGTTCGCCGACATCGAAATCCTGCGTTATCCCGTGCCGGGATTCAACAACCTGTCTCTCGGGCAGAAAGAGCTGATCTACTACCTGTCGCAGGCAGCCCTTGAAGGACGTGATATCCTCTGGGATCAGCACAACCGCTACAATCTTTCCATCCGTCGTGTGTGCGAGGGTGTGTATGAAAATTATATGGGCGATAAGTCGTCCGAAGAGTGGAAGAACTTCGAGACCTACCTGAAACAGATATGGATGGCGAACGGTATTCACCACCACTACTCGGAAGATAAGATCATGCCGCAATTCTCCCAGGATTACTTCGTATCTGTGGTGAAAGGTGTAGATCCGGGAAGGATGCCTTTCCGTGACGGGATGGCTGCCGATGAGACACTGAAAGAGATTCTTCCGGTGATGTTCGACCCCGCCGTGATGCCCAAACGGATGAATCAGACACCGGGGGCCGATATCGTGCAGACATCGGCGGTGAACTTCTACGAGGGGGTGACCCAGAAAGAGGTGGAAGAGTTCTATAAAGCGATGAAAGATCCGGACGACAACAGACCCGTTTCTTACGGACTCAACAGCAAGGTGACGAAAGTGGACGGAGCGGTCACCGAACAGGTGTGGAAGCTGGGGGGGATGTATGACAAAGCGATAGAAAGGATCGTGGAGTGGCTCGAAAAAGCGGCGGCAGTCGCTGAAAACGACCACCAGAAAGAGACGATTCAATCATTGATCGCTTATTACAAAACGGGCGACCTGAATACCTTCGATGACTACTCCGTGAAATGGGTCACCGACACCACCTCACGTGTAGACTTCATCAACGGCTTCATCGAGACCTACACCGACCCGCTCGGGCTGAAAGGCAGCTGGGAATCGATGGTCAACTTCAAGAGCATTGAAGCATCGAAACGCACTTCCATCATCAGTGAGAACGCACAGTGGTTCGAAAACAATTCACCCGTCAATGACCGCTTCAAGAAAGAGGAGGTGAAAGGGGTATCGGCCAAGGTGATCACTGCCGCCATACTTGGAGGCGACTGCTATCCGGCCACACCTATAGGCATCAACCTGCCCAATGCTGACTGGATCCGTAGCGATCATGGCTCCAAATCGGTGACAATAGATAACATCACCTACGCCTATGCGAAAGCATCCGAAGGAAACGGTTTCAAAGAGGAGTTCATGTGGAGCGATACCGAACGAGAACGATCGAAAAAATACGGCACACAGACAGACAATCTCCACACCGACCTACACGAGTGTCTGGGGCACGGCTCCGGCAAGCTGCTCCCGGGGGTAAGCACCGATCTGCTCCAGGCCTACGGGTCACCGCTGGAAGAGACACGTGCCGACCTGTTCGCACTCTATTATCTTGCCGATCCCAAGCTGGTGGATCTGGGACTGCTGCCCGATAACGAAGCCTATAAAGCCGAGTACTACTCCTACATCATGAACGGTGTCATGACGCAGCTCACGCGCATTCAGCCGGGTAAGAACATTGAACAGGCACATATGCGCAACCGTGCCCTTATCTCCAGATGGGTAATCGAACAGGGAATGGCCGACAGCGTGGTGGTGATGAAACAACGCGACAACAGTACCTATGTGGTGATCAACGATTACGATAAACTGCGTAATCTTTTCGGTAAACTGCTTGCGGAAGTGCAACGCATCAAATCGGAAGGAGATTTTGAAGCCGGCAAGAAACTGGTGGAAACCTACGGAGTGAAGGTAGATGCCGTTCTTCATTCGGAAGTATTATCCCGCTACGAGGCGCTCAACATCGCGCCCTATAAAGGGTTCGTGAATCCTGTCTACAAGCTGGTGGCCGATGAGAACGGCAAGGTGACCGATGTAACCATCTCCTATGATGAGAACTATGTGGATCAGCAGTTGCGTTACTCCAGGCAATACTCGGTACTGCCGCTGAAGAACTGATGACCTACGACGAAACACTCGATTACCTCTACCGGCAGATGCCCGAATACCAGCGCATCGGCCATCTGGCCTACAAGGAAGGGCTCGACAACAGTCTGGCGCTGGATAAAATCTTTGGCCACCCTCATCGCCGCTACAAAACGATCCATGTGGGCGGCACAAACGGGAAGGGTTCGACCTCCCATCTGCTCGCGGCAATACTGCAGGAAGCGGGTTACAAGGTGGGACTCTATACCTCTCCGCACCTCATCGACTTCCGTGAACGGATCCGTGTAAACGGAGTGATGATAGAAAAAGCCTATGTGGTTGATTTCGTGGAGAAGTACAGAGAGCAGTTTGAACCGGTGATGCCCTCCTTTTTTGAGTTGACCATGGAGATGGCGTTCCTCTGGTTCGCCCAACAGGAGGTGGATATAGCCATTATTGAGGTAGGCCTGGGCGGACGCCTGGACAGCACCAACATCATCTTACCCGAACTCAGCATCATCACCAATATCGGATACGATCATATGAAGTTCCTCGGGGATACACTGCCAAAGATTGCGGCCGAAAAGGCGGGTATCATCAAACCTGAAACATCTGTCGTGATTGGTGAAGCAGGTGACAGAGAGACTGAAAAGGTTTTTATCGACAAAGCGAAATCGGTCAATGCCCCTATATTGTTTGCAGAGGAGAGCATGAGTGATCTTACTACAGGGAGAAAAGAATCCGGATGGCTGTTCCATACCCACGAATACCCAAATCTAAAAGGAGAATTAGGTGGATTCGCGCAGGAGAAGAATGCCCGTACCGTCCTAACTGCTGTTCAGCAACTTCAAAAATTGGAATATAAAATTCCAAATGAGGCTGTCCGCGAAGGTTTCGCCAATGTAGTTGCACTGACAGGACTGATGGGGCGTTGGCAGTTGTTGCAATCATTTCCGAAGATCATCTGTGATATTGCGCATAATGCCCACGGAATACATTATGTTGTGGAACAGTTGCTGTCGGAAAAGTATGACAGACTGCATATTGTTTTCGGGATGGCCAACGATAAAGACCTGAATTCCGTGCTTGCATTGATGCCTGAGAATGCCATCTACTATTTCACTAAAGCATCTGTAGAGAGAGCATTGAATGAGAAAACACTACAGAAACATGCAGTTGCATACGGTTTGCTGGGTGAGTCTTTCATTAGCGTAGAGGATGCGGTGAGTGTCGCCAAAGAAAACGCCGGTGAAAACGATCTTGTTTTCATCGGCGGGAGTTCTTTCGTGGTGGCAGATGCACTGCCATTGTTCATCTGATTACCAGATCATCACAATTCTGAAATTGTAGGTTACTTTGGCATCTGTATCTTCAATACCATCGGAGGGTTCAATAAAAAATGTTGCCCTATTGGTTAAGATGCTATATTCATAACCGATGGTTTCGGTAAAAATAAAAAATCCACCATCACCATCATCCAGACGATAACTTTTTAAATAGGGAAGCTGTACCTGCACTTCATTCACATTCTGTTCACCTAAAAAAACATAGCCGATAACTGCTCCATCTTCATAAATGAAATCGTCGATGTATTCAAGTTGTTTCACCGCTTCCCACCTTCTGTTCGCAGGACTCCAGCTCCATTCAGAAGCATTCACGGTAAAATTCTCAACGTTCCATGCCGTTTCTACGATATCATCGTTTTTGTCGCTGCAGGAAGTTGCAAAAAAAGCAATCCCCATTAACAATACTCCCCCAAACAACGAAGTAAACAGTCTCCTTTTCATATTTGTATATATTAATAAATTTGTACGCTCCAATATTAAGACGTGAAAAACACGCCAACGTTTAAATAAAACAATACTAAGAAGGAAAAGTTTTAATCATTGAATGAAAAAAGTCCGTCAGAGACGGACTACTAAGATTTGTTAAGTGAATATAGTCATGCTAACAGCACCTGATACCTGATTCTCATTTGTACACGAATTCACCCGATTCAAAATTACTTGTCAACTATAACTTGTCCCTGCAAAAAAAGAGTTATTTTTGTCTAACAACATTAAAGAAATAATTGAGAGATGAAACAATACCACGATTTACTTCATCGGGTACTCGATGAGGGCGTAAGAAAAGAGGATCGTACCGGAACGGGAACGATTAGCGTTTTCGGTCACCAGAACCGATTCAGAATGAGTGATGGGTTCCCTGTGCTCACCACAAAAAAACTCCACCTGAAATCAATCATCCACGAGCTGCTCTGGTTTCTGAACGGAGACACCAATATCAAATATCTGAATGACAATAACGTTCGTATCTGGAATGAGTGGGCAGACGACGATGGTGATCTGGGGCATATCTACGGCTATCAGTGGCGTTCATGGCCTGATTATAACGGAGGGCACATCGATCAGATAACAGAGGTAGTGAACACCCTCAGGAATAGCCCCGATTCACGCCGTATCATTGTCAGCTCATGGAATGTGGCCGATATACCTAATATGAACCTCCCACCCTGCCATGCCTTCTTTCAGTTTTATGTTGCCGATGGTAAGCTCAGTCTGCAGCTCTATCAACGCAGTGCAGATATTTTTCTGGGTGTGCCGTTTAATATAGCCTCCTATGCATTGCTGCTGAAAATGATGGCCCAGGTAACAGGGCTGCAGGAAGGTGATTTCATTCATACCTTTGGCGATGCACATATCTACCTCAATCACCTGGATCAGGTAATGCTGCAGCTCTCACGCGAGCCGCGACCATTGCCACAGATGAAGATAAACACCGATGTGAAGGATATCTTCGGTTTCCGTTTCGATGATTTTGAACTGACAGGGTATGACCCCCATCCACA
>JAENWZ010000178.1 GCA_016649795.1 Proteiniphilum sp.
ACGGTGATGGTACTGATTATTATCATCTTCGGCTTGATAGGTTATTCGAGTCTCGCCGTGCGCGAGTATCCCAGCGTTGACAATCCCATTATCACCGTCCAAGTCTCCTACCCCGGGGCCAATGCCGAGGTGATAGAGAATCAGATTACTGAGCCACTGGAACAGAACATCAACGGCATTCCCGGGATCCGATCACTGGTCAGCCGAAGCAGTCAGGGTAGTTCTCGTATCACGGTTGAGTTTGAATTGAGTGTGGATATGGAGACCGCAGCAAATGATGTGAGAGACAAGGTCTCCGTCGCACAGCGCTATCTGCCACGCGATGCGGATCCCCCTACCGTCTCCAAAGCCGATGCCGATTCTGACCCCATTATGCAGATCACTGTACAGAGCCCTGTCCGCTCTCTGCTGGAGCTCTCCGAGATAGCGGATCTCACAGTGAAAGAACGACTGCAGACCATCTCCAACGTGAGCGCGGTAGATATCTGGGGGGAGTACAGATATGCCATGCGTCTGTGGCTCGATCCAATCAAGATGGCGGCATATAATATCACTCCCATGGACATCAAGAGTGCCCTGGACAGGGAGAACATAGAGCTTCCGGCTGGAAATATTGAGGGTGACCACATTTCACAATCGATCCGCACCATGGGTCTGATGGAGACACCCGAAGATTTTAATAATCTGATTCTGATAGAGGATGATTTCCGTATCGTACGGTTCCGCGATGTGGGCTATGCTGAGCTCGATGCAGCCAACAGACAGAATATTCTTCGCAGAAACGGAGTGCCGATGGTGAGCTGTGTGATCATCCCTCAACCCGGAGCCAATCATATTGAGATTGCCGATGAGACGAGAATGCGCATGGATCAGATGAGAAAGGACCTGCCGGAGGATGTGATACTGGATGTGGCGTTCGATAATACAAAATTCATCCGTTCCTCCATCTCTGAAGTGGAGAAAACGGTGATGATCGCTTTTATCCTGGTGGTATTGATCATCTTTGTCTTTCTCAGGAACTGGCGTGTCACACTTATTCCGGCACTGGTGATCCCTATTTCGCTGATTGGTATCTTTTTCGTGATGTACCTTGCCGGATTCTCCATCAACGTATTGTCGATGCTGGCCGTAGTGCTGGCTGTGGGTCTGGTGGTGGACGACTCCATCGTGGTGACGGAGAATATCTTCCAAAAGGTTGAGAATGGTATGGACCCCGAGGAGGCATCCATTGAGGGCTCCAAGGAGATATTCTTTGCCGTTATCTCAACAACGATCACGCTGATAGCAATATTTTTCCCGATTGTTTTCCTGGAAGGGATGACAGGAAGGCTGTTCCGCGAATTCAGTATTGTGATATCCGGCGCCGTGATTATCTCCTCTTTTGTAGCACTCTCTTTCGTGCCGATGCTCTCCTCCAAACTATTGAAAAAGAAGCGTAAACACAATATGTTCTATAACAGGACCGAAGTCTTCTTCACCGGAATGAACAGGTTCTACGACAGAATGCTGCGCACGTTCCTACACCGGAAATGGCTTGTAATACCTATCCTGATCGCTTCAGGTATCCTGATCGCTCTGTTCTGGAGCATCATCCCCGCGGAAATGGCTCCGCTGGAGGACCGGTCTCAGCTGACGATCAGAAGCTCAGCACCCGAAGGGGCTACCTTTGAGTTTGTGAGAGACTACACCGATCGCATCTCCGCCATTGCCGACTCCATCGTACCGGAAAGAGAATCGAACATTGTTTTTACGCGCAGCGGCTTTAGTATGGTGCGTCTGGTACTGCCCGACATGAATGAACGTGACCGCAGCCAGATGGAGATAGCCACTGAACTTACCCGGGGTGTGAGGAATGAGAATGCGGCCCGCGCCTTCGTCCAGCAACGATCCACCTTTGGTGGGCGGCGTGCCGGAATGCCTATCCAGTACGTGCTGCAGGCTCCCAACATCGAGAAGCTGCAGGAGTTTATCCCTCCCTTTATGGAGAGGATGAATGCGAGTCCCTATTTCCAGATGTCGGATGTGGATCTGAAATTTACCAAACCGGAGACGCGTATCAACATTGATCGTGATAAAGCGGCCATGCTGGGGGTCAGCACCCGCGATATAGGCCAGACACTGCAATATGCACTCAGCGGACAGCGTATGGGTTATTTCTATATGAACGGCAAGCAATACCAGATACTGGGTGAGATAAACCGGCAGCAACGCAACACACCTGTCGACCTGAAGACAATTTATATCAAGAACACCAACCAGCAGATGATCCAGATGGATAACCTGGTGAAGCTGGAAGAGTCGGTGGCTCCGCCCCAGTTATACCGGTATAACCGTTTCAATTCCGCCACCATAACGGCCGGACTGGCTCCCGGTTATTCACTGGGTGAAGGACTGGAAGAGATGGACCGGATAGCAGCTGATGTACTGGATGAAACTTTCAGAACGGCACTCGAAGGGGAATCGAGAAACTTCCGGGAGAGCTCATCGAGTCTGCTCTTCGCCTTCGGACTGGCCATACTGTTGATATTCCTGGTGATGGCAGCCCAATTTGAAAGTTTTAAAGATCCTTTCGTCATTATGTTCTCCGTACCGATGGCCCTTTTCGGAGCCCTGTTGTTCATGTGGATGTTTGGTGTGACAATGAACATATACAGTCAGATCGGTATCATCATGCTTATCGGGCTGGTGGCCAAGAACGGGATCCTTATCGTGGAGTTTGCCAACCAGCGGCAGCAGGCAGGCCTCAACAAGCAGAGAGCGATTATTGAAGCTGCGGTACAACGGTTACGACCTATCCTGATGACCAGCATCTCCACCATACTGGGATTACTGCCCCTGATGTTTGCCACCGGTGAGGGCGCCAATGGCCGCATTGCGATGGGAGCAGCCGTTGTGGGTGGACTGCTAATCTCTACACTGCTCACACTGTTTGTCATTCCGGTGATGTATATCTATCTCTCCACCGACAGGGAGGTACAGAACATCAACAAGAGAGAAAAAAAACTACGAAACGCGTAAGATGATGAAAAATATTGTACTGTTCCTCTTTGTTATGATCCCTGCAATTGTCACTTCACAAAAGGTGATGGATCTGCAGGAGTGCCTGAGAAGAGGGCTTGAAGAGAATTACGATTTAAGAATCACACGCAACGAAGAGTTGATCTCCGACAACAATGTCACATTGGGAAATGCCGGATTTCTGCCCGATGTCAGTCTGAATTCGGGTTACTCCCTGCGAAACAGCAACACCGATCAGTTACCTGCCGATGGTGGTAATCAGGTGCAGTCACGTAATGCAAACACCGGCACCCTGGATGCAGGCATCAACCTCAACTGGGATCTGTTTGAAGGATTCCGTGTGCAGACCAACTACAATAGGCTGCAGGAGATGCAGACCATTGGCGAACTGAACACGCGTCTGGCCGTGGAGGATTTTATCGCCAACCTGACAGCAGAGTATTACAATTACGTACAACAGCAACTCCGTCTGGGGAATCTCAAATATGCCGTCTCATTATCGAAAGAGCGTTTACGCATTGTGGAGGCACGCTATCAGGTGGGATCGCTCTCCCGTCTCGATCTGCAACAGGCACGTGTCTATTTCAATGCCGACAGCTCACTGCTGATTCAGCAATACGAAGTGTTGAACACCTCCCTCATCCGGTTGAATGAGCTGATGGGTGGAGATGTGAATCAGCATTTTTCGGCAGTAGACAGCACCATTGTGTTTGACACATTGTTATCGAAGAAGGAGCTGCTCGATGCGGCTTTACAGCAGAACACCATCCTCTTGCTGACAGAGAAGAACAAAACGCTGAGCGAGCTCGAACTGAGAAATCTGCAGAGCCGGAACTTTCCCTATCTGCGACTGAGTACCGGATACGGATTCACTCATTACGACTACAACACGGGTACGCTCGACAGGCAACGCAACTGGGGTCCCAATGTGGGTGTCACGCTCGGGTACACGCTCTTCGACGGGTTTAACCGCAGCAGGGAACAAAAAAATGCCAGGATATCCGTCATGAACAGGGAGCTGGAGATAGAGAAAAGCAGGCTTGCACTGCAGAGTGATTTCGCCAATATGTGGATGTCCTACCAGAATAACATGGAGCTGACGCAGCTGGAGATAGAGAGCCTCCGTAATGCGGAACTGAATTATGAAATAGCCATGGAGCGATACAAGATCGGGGATCTCTCCGGCCTGGAGCTACGGGAGGCACAAAACAGTCTGCTGGAGGCCGAACAGCGTCTCCTGACAGCGCAATACAAAACCAAACTGTATGAAATATCACTGCTGCAGATCAGCGGTAAAGTCGAAGAATATTTAGAATAGAATACCAAATTTGGGATATCAGATCCCTTGAAGATATCCCATTGGGAGCCCACGAAAGGTTACCTCGTACATCATGTCATATTGCTTATGGTAGATCCTGGTTCAGGTTATCTCTATTGACAGTTATGAAATCATTTTTCTATCTCTATGCCTTTATGCTAGACATACCGATAACTGTTATTCCCTGAAATTTTATATTCACCCTTTATGCATCATATAGAAAGACTCTTTCCTGAAGGCTTTTGTCTTTAACATAAAATATCATTTTCCGCAGTTTTTATGTCATTTTTTACAGCTGTAAAGAATATTTCGCATGTAATTTTGTAATTATGTTTAAAATCTAATATTTTAAAAAAAATATATTAATACCGATTGGATGTTCGTAACGATCCATATACTAAGTTGAAGCTAAGCGAAAACCTTTCACAGTTCAAATGGTTCAAGCGTCGGGGATATGACTTTAAAATGTTTCTGGCCATACCGGTCCCGATGGTGGTCAGTTCAGACAAGACTGTTAATTCTTATCTGAACAGCCCAACCGTTGTAGGTTCCTCTATGGGTAAGGATGTGTTATCGCTATTTGATGACACCACCCTGCCCAAGTGCGGAAGAAACTGGACACGACAAAACTGAATAAATCCTAATTATTAATCTAAACAAAGAGTCCGCTCCGATAACCTTTTTTTCTCAACTGAATGAGAACGGGATATTTTCGGAATCGGGCAGGATGGTTGGCAATA
>JAENWZ010000204.1 GCA_016649795.1 Proteiniphilum sp.
GAGCGTACCGTTCTTCAGTATCACATCATGAGCCGTGATACGCCATTTGTTCTCCTTTACAACCGTGGTATCTTTCTCCGTGGCGAAGGCATCGATGATAAACTGGAAGTTGAAAGGGTCGTCGGGCGAGGCACGGTGGACGTTGGCGACGAAGTTCTCCAGTCCTGCTTTCTGTACGGAGATCCTGTTCTTGAGCAGGTCGAGCGCAAGGATACGGACGGCGATCTTCTCCACGTAGAGCAGCGTATCCTGTTGCTGATCTTCCACGTAGAGCCCTTTCAGCTCCACCGTATTGAAGAGGCGGATACGGATGCCGTCGAGCGTGAGCTCGGTGCCGATGATGGGCTTCAGCTTGCCCACGGCAATATCGGCTGCTTTTTTTTGCAGTGCAGGTATGCTTAATGTGATGTATAGTATGATATTGATCAATATGATACTTACAACGACGATGGCGAATATGCGGGCAATTTTTTTTACCAACTCAATATAAGTGAACAGGTGAATGATCATGACTTTTTAAACGATGCAATATTACAAAAAAAAAGGCTAAGAGGGCTTGTATCAGCGCTCTTTTTAACCAAAATATAAGGTTATTTGGGCTTTTTCCACAATAGTGAGCTGTCGCCGTAGCTCAGGAACCGGAAGTTGTGGCTCAGTGCATAATCGTAGATCGTCCGCCACTCCTCACCCACAAAGGCGGAGATAAGCAGCAGCAGAGTACTCTGCGGCTGGTGAAAGTTGGTGAGTATAGCATCGGGATAATGAAACGAATATCCCGGAACGATGATGATCTGTGTGGCAGCCATCAGCCGCTCCTCACCTCTCTGCTCCAGATAGCGGAGGATGTTTTGCAGCGCCTCCCGCGGAGTGATCTCCTCCGTCCCGTCGTAGGGCTCCCATTGCTGTACGTTGAGCTCATGCGGTGCGGCGCCGGGGTTATGATGCAGCTTCCTGCCAATATAGTAGAGGCTCTCCACCGTGCGCAACGAGGTGGTCCCCACCACGATCAGCTTCCCGCTGTTATGGAGCAGCGCCTCAATGGTCTCCCTCTGCAATGAGATAAATTCGGTATGCATATCATGTTCGGCGATGGTCGCCGACTTCACCGGCTTGAAGGTGCCCGCACCCACGTGGAGCGTCACCTCACTGGTGTGGATCCCTTTTTGTCGGATCTGCTCCATCACCCCGGAAGTGAAGTGCAGTCCCGCCGTAGGTGCCGCCACGGATCCCTCTACGTGGGAGTAGACCGTCTGGTAGGTCTCATCGTCCTTCGTCTCCGTGGGGCGGTTCAGGTAGGGAGGGATGGGCAGCTCGCCGGCGATCCCCAGCAATTCCGAGAAGGTATATTGTGCATTGTCCCACGAGAAGAGCACCTCCTCCTCGTTCTCCGCTACCATCACCTTCTCCGCTTTCAGCCTCACCACTCCCTCCTTCGTAGCGATCTCCATCTGTAGTGGCTCGCTCTTCCACCGTTTGGCGTTCCCAATCATGCAGCTCCAGGAGCAGGACACCCGCTGCTGGAAGCTGACAGCGTAGTCGGCCGGTCGTGAGGGGGTGAGGCAGAAGATCTCAATATGGGCACCTGTCTCCTTGCGGAAGAGCAGACGGGCATGGATCACCTTCGTGTTGTTGAACAGCAGCAGGCTCCCCTCGGGAAGCAGCTCGGGCAGGTTGCTGAAGATTTCATTGCTGATACCCTTTTCGCCATAGAGCAGCAGCCGTGAAGCATCCCTCTGCGGGAGGGGATATTTGGCTATTTTCTCCTCCGGAAGATGATAATGGAATTGAGATATTTGCAGGTGCGGGATCTTCTCTTTTTTCATTTTTTTATTATCGCAAAAACGATTTTTCGTGATTATTAATGCTTTTATTCCGCAAAATTAGTCAACTTTGCAACAGGTAACAAAAAAAACAGCAGGGAGAACAGAAAGAATGAACAAATTATCGGTAGGCGACAAAGTGCGATTTCTCAGCTCGGTAGGCGGAGGAACAGTGAAAGGTTATCTCAACAAGCAGCTCGTGATCGTGGAGGATGAGAACGGGTTCGATGTGCCGGTTCTTATCACTGAGTGCGTGATAGTAGAGACCGCGGGAAATGAGAAGATGGGACAGGCACCCGAAAAAGAGGTGATTGTCGCTGAGAAAAAGGATGCAGGCAAGCCGATAACGAAGGTGACAGAGACGGAAGCAGCCGAAGAAACCCGCGAGGGGGAGCAGATCACCGCCTGTCTGGCTTATCTGCCTGCAGATGTGAAAACACTCTCCTCTACGTCTTATGAGTGCTACTTCGTGAACGACAGCAACTACTGGCTCTTCTTTAACTATATGAGTCGTGAGAACAACAGCTGGAGAAGCCGCTACAGCGGAACGGTGGAGCCCAACACCAAGATCTTCCTCGAGGAGTTCGACAAAACGGTGCTCAACGACCTGGAGAAGGTGTGCGTGCAGTTTATCGCCTTCAAGCACAACAAACCGTTCAGGTTCAAGAACCCCTGTTCGGTAGAGCTGCGCATCGACACAGTGAAGTTCTACAAGCTACACAGCTTCCGTGAGAACAACTATTTCGATGAGGATGCCCTGGTCTACTACATCATGCGTGATGATCTGCCCGAGAGGGAACTGCTGGTGACGGCAGGTGATATGGAGCGTGCCATGAAGGAGAAGAGGGTGGCGGAGAAACGTCCCCGCATTCAGCGTATCGAAAAGAGAGAGAAGAACCCTATTCTCGAGGTGGACCTGCACATTGAGCAGCTGCTCGACACCACCGCGGGCATGAACAATGCCGATGTGCTGGAGTACCAGATGAACAGGTTCAATGAGGTGATGAATGAAAACAGCAACAACAAAAACAGCAAAATTGTGTTTATACATGGTAAAGGTGACGGTGTGCTAAAGAGCACCATCCTGAAAGAGCTGAAGAAAAAATACCCCAAATGTTTTTACCAGGATGCCTCTTTTCAGGAGTACGGTTACGGTGCCACTATGATAACGATCAAATAAAATAAAAAAAAACAGATGAAGAAAATTATTTTAATCCTCTGCGCGGTGGTTCTGATGACAGGCTGCGATGTGATGAACAAAATTGGAGGCGCTTATCAGCTTTCACAGAGTGAGTACCGCTACAATTCACTCAACAACATACAGCTTGCAGGGATAAACCTGGGCAGCGCCTCGGGCATCTCGCTCTCCAACCTGGCTTCCATCTCCACCATCCTCTCCGGGGGGTCAGCGATGCAGACCATCCCCTTCAGCATGACGCTCAACATGGATGTCACCAACCCTAACACTACCGCTGCCTTCCTCGATGCGCTCGATTATGCCATCCAGATCAACGAGATGGAGCTCGTGGAGGGGAAGATGGATATCCCCATCCGCATTGAGCCGGGTGAGACCAAGGTGGTGGCTGTGCCCATCAGCGTGGATCTGAAGAGCCTGATAAACCGTTATTCGCAGAAGCGCGTCACAAGTGAAATAAGCGCCTTCCTGGGGATCACACCCAATGAGACGTCGGTGTCGGTGAAGCTGTGGCCTAAATTCCTGGTGAACGGAACACTGGTCAAGGTGCCTGCACCCATACCGGTGGTCTTTAATTTCGGCGGGAAATAAGAGAGATGATAAGAAAGAACGGTAAGCTGGAGAGGCAGGAGGCGATCACCAGGATCCTCGGCAGTGCAACTGTTGACAGTCAGGATGAGCTGCTGCACCGCCTCTCGGAGGAAGGGCTCGGGCTGACCCAGGCCACCCTTTCGCGCGACTTCAGGGAGATGAAAATCGCAAAAACACCCGACAGTGCGGGCAATTATGTCTACCGGCTGCCGGGGGGGCAGCTGCCTCAGGCCAGGAAGGAGAGGCATGGCATCATGGCCTCCTTCGTGCGTCACGGGCTGCTCAACATCGATTTCTCGGGACAGATGGCGGTGATAAAGGTGCCGGCGGGCTACGCGAAGGGTATTGCCTCGGATATTGATGTAAGCAGCATCCACGGGATCATGGGAACCATTGCGGGGCACGATACGGTGTTGATGATCCTTCGGGAGAACGCCGACAAGAACCAGATCATGCAGAGCCTGAAGCTGCTTTTCGAACAGTCGTAATATTTTTATATTTTATTCAACTTTCGCATGTCATACGATTACAGCTAAATCTTTCGACTGTCGATGTTTCGCGACCCCTGTCTGCACGCGATCGCTAAAAGAGAAGAACTCGCTTCGTTCACTAACGTAGATATTCGCTCGCTATGGCAAAGCTCAAGCAAGCTTGGCTCTGCTCATTTAGCTTAACGCGAATATTCAAACAACTCCTCTTTTTATCGCTCTTCGCGAGCAACGGGTGCCCCGA
>JAENWZ010000404.1 GCA_016649795.1 Proteiniphilum sp.
ATTCAGTGTAACCAGTGTGCCTATGTTTGTCCCCATGCCACTATCCGTCCGTTCGTCCTCGATGAGGAAGAACAGCAAGGTGTGGGTGAAGGTGTAGAACTGTTGAAAGCACAGGGTAAACAACTTACCGGGATGGGTTTCCGTATTCAGGTAGACGTACTCGACTGCCTGGGTTGCGGTAACTGTGCCGACGTATGTCCGGGTAAGAAAGGTGAGAAAGCACTCGAAATGGTGCCCATCGCTACGCAATATGAGAACCAGCAGAACTGGGATTACATGGTGAAAAATGTTACCAGCAAGGCTCATCTGCTGGATGTGAAGCTGAACGTGAAGAACTCGCAGTTCGCCACACCACTGTTTGAGTTCTCCGGTGCCTGCTCCGGATGCGGTGAAACACCCTATATCAAACTGATCACGCAGCTCTACGGCGACAGGATGATGATCGCCAATGCTACCGGTTGTTCCTCTATCTATGGTGCATCTGCTCCTGCAACGCCCTACACGAAGAATGAAGAGGGCAAAGGTCCCTCCTGGGCTAACTCACTCTTCGAAGACAATGCCGAATTCGGATATGGTTTTGTGATTGCCCACACCAGTATGCGCAATCACCTTCAGGAACTGATGTCGCAGGGATTGCAATCGGACGCTTTCACCGAAGAACAGAAGAGTTTGTTCAGCCAGTGGATAGAGAAAAAAGAGGATGCCGATGCCTCGAAAGAGATTTCAGCTAAAATTGTGGCAACACTGGCAGGTCAGGATAACAAGATCGCCATTGAGATTCTTTCCATGGAGAAATACCTTGCCAAGAAATCAATCTGGGTGTTCGGTGGTGACGGATGGGCGTATGATATCGGTTTCGGTGGACTCGACCATGTGTTGGCCGGCGGACAGGATATCAACGTGCTGGTGCTCGATACAGAAGTGTACTCCAACACGGGAGGACAATCATCCAAGTCAACACCTATTGCTGCTGTGGCTAAATTTGCCGCTGCCGGAAAAAGGATTCGTAAAAAAGACCTCGGCATGATCGCTACAACCTACGGATATGTCTACGTGGCACAGGTAGCGATGGGTGCCAACCAGGGTCACTACCTGAAAGCATTGAAAGAGGCGGAATCCTATCACGGTCCTTCTCTGATTATTGCCTATTCACCCTGTATCAGTCACGGTTTGAAGAAGGGCATGGGTAGTGCGCAGATGGAACAGAAATCAGCTGTTGAATATGGATACTGGCAGCTATGGCGTTACGACCCGCGTCTGGAGGAACAGGGCAGGAACCCGTTCCAGCTCGACAGCAAAGAGCCCGACTGGAGTAAGTTCAAGGATTTCCTGCTTGGCGAAGTGCGTTATACGCAGTTGATCAAATC
>JAENWZ010000193.1 GCA_016649795.1 Proteiniphilum sp.
GCGTTGCGTAACCGCGTCAAATAATCTGCTATTGGATCTGTCATATAAAAATAATTTAAATTGATCCCGACTGCCGGGACAATATTTATTAAAATTCTTGCTTACTGCTTACCGCTTATAGCTGATCGCTATTTTACCAGCTTGCTTTCTTGATACCCGGGATCAACCCTTGCGATGCCATTTCGCGGAACTGGATACGTGAAAGGCCAAACTGGCGCATGTATCCTTTGGGGCGTCCGGTGATATTGCAACGGTTGTGCAGGCGTACCGGAGATGCATTCTTAGGAATCGATTGAAGCGCTTCGTAATTGCCTTCAGCCAGGTATTTGGCTCTTTTCTCGGCATACTGGGCAACCATCTTCGCTCTTTTCACCTCACGGGCTTTCATTGATTCTTTTGCCATTATCTACTGATTTTTTGATTCTGTTTTGAACGGTAATCCGAAATTTCTCAGAAGGGCGTATCCCTCTTCATCGGTTGACGCTGTCGTAACCAAGGTGATGTTCATACCCAGTAAACGGGTGATGTTTTCGATGTTGATCTCGGGGAAGATGATCTGCTCATTAATCCCTAAGGTGTAGTTTCCTCTTCCGTCCAGCTTGCTCTCGATCCCTTTGAAGTCACGTATACGGGGCAACGCCACACGTACCAGTCTCTCCAGGAACTCATACATCTTATCCTGACGCAGGGTTACGCGAACACCGATAGGCATTTTTTTACGCAGCTTGAAATTTGAAATATCCTTGCGCGAATAGGTTGCCACCGCTTTCTGACCTGTGATGGTTGTCATCTCATTGATCGCGGTCTCGATGATCTTCTTGTCGGCTACAGCAATTCCCAACCCCTGGTTGATCACTATCTTCTCCAGCCTGGGAGCCTGCATTACCGATGTATAGTTGAACTCTTTCATCAGGGCAGGAACGATACGCTCGTTGTAATCCTTTTTTAAACTAACTTCGTATGTTGTCGTACTCATTTAATTTCCTCCCCAGATTTTTTAGCGTAACGTACTAATTTGCCTTTACTGTTCTCTTTCCTGCCAACGCGGATAGGTTTACCTGTCTTGGGATCCACAGGGTTCAGATTGGAAAGGTGCACAGATGCCTCTTTCTTCTCAATACCTCCGTTAGGATTCTGAGCGTTGGGTTTGGAATGCTTCGATACAATGTTCACACCTTCTACCACTGCACGGTTCTTGTCAATAAGAACCTCCAGTACGCGGCCGGTCTTTCCTTTGTCTACTCCGGAATTCACGTAAACCGTATCTCCTTTTTTAATATGTAATTTTGTCATTGCCTGTGATTGATTAATAGATTATAAAACTTCAGGAGCTAATGAAACAATCTTCATGTTGGTAGCGCGAAGTTCACGGGCGACAGGTCCAAAGATACGGCTTCCCCTCAACTCACCGGCGCTGTTCAAAAGAACGCAGGCATTGTCGTCGAAGCGTATGTAGGAACCGTCGGCACGGCGAAGTTCTTTTTTCGTACGCACGATGATTGCTTTCGTTACTGAACCTTTCTTTATATCACTCGATGGGATTGCGCTCTTAACAGTAACAACGATAACATCCCCTACAGACGCGTAGCGTCTTCTCGTACCACCCAACACGCGAATACAAAGTACTTCCTTGGCTCCGCTGTTGTCAGTAACCGTTAATCTTGATTCTTGTTGTATCATCTTACTTAGCCCTTTCCATTACTTCAATCACTCTCCATCTCTTTAATTTACTTAAAGGACGTGTTTCCATTATACGTACTGTATCACCAATGTTACAGTCGTTTGTCTCATCATGTGCGTGAAATTTCTTCGTTTTACTAACGAACTTCCCATATATAGGGTGTTTCTCTTTCCATTTTACAGCAACGGTGACGGTTTTATCCATTTTATTGCTGAAAACGACCCCGATTCTTTCTTTCCTTAAATTTCTCGTTTCCATTCTCTATGTTATTGAATATTTTTCAATTCTCTTGCACGCAATTCCGTATGGATGCGGGCAATGTTTCTGCGTTTCTCCTTGATGGAGCCTGAATCATCGAGGGGAGTGATGGTGTGGTTGATCCGCAATTGGTTCAACCCGATCACCTCAGCATCTAATCTCTCTCTCAGATCCTTATCGGACAGTTCTTTAAATTCTTCTTGCTTCTTCATATCGCTTTACGATTTTTGATCATAATCATAATCATTCCTTACCACGAATTTGGTGGTAACCGGCAATTTCTGAGCCGCTAAACGCAAAGCTTCTTTTGCCACCTCATAGGATACACCCTCTATTTCAAAAATGATTCTGCCTGGAGTGATGGGCGCAACAAACCCTTCCGGATTACCTTTACCTTTACCCATACGCACTTCAGCCGGCTTCTTGGTGATAGGCTTATCCGGGAAAATACGTACCCAAACCTGTCCCTGACGTTGCATGTAACGCGTTACCGCGATACGGGCAGCTTCAATCTGTCTTCCGGTGATCCATTTAGACTGCAATGATTTTATCCCAAAAGATCCAAACGCCAGCTGATTGCCACGACCGGCATTGCCTTTCATGCGGCCTTTCTGCTGTCTTCTGAATTTTGTTTTCTTTGGTTGTAACATATCTTCTTCAATTAAGCGTTTTTGTTATTCCTTTTGTTACGTCTGCCACCTCTGCCGGCGTCAGGACGATTACCACCGCCACGATTGCCTCCTCCACGGTTATCTTTGGATGTAGCGAAAGAGGGTGCGAGATCCTTCTTGCCATAGAATTCACCACGGCAAATCCATACTTTCACACCTATCAGACCCACTTTCGTCAGCGCTTCTGCCAGTGCATAATCGATGTCGGCACGGAAGGTGTGCAGAGGTGTTCTACCTTCTTTGTACATCTCCGAGCGAGCCATCTCAGCCCCGTTCAAACGTCCCGATACCTGAATCTTAACACCCTCGGCACCCATTCTCATGGTGGCAGCGATGGCCATCTTCACGGCACGACGATAAGCGATCTTACCTTCAATCTGGCGAGCCACATTGTTGGCTACTATCACAGCGTCCAGCTCCGGTTTCTTGATTTCAAATATGTTGATCTGTATGTCTTTGTCAGTGATCTTCATCAGTTCCTCTTTCAACTTGTCCACTTCCTGTCCACCTTTACCAATGATGATGCCGGGGCGGGCTGTACAAATTGTGATCGTAACCAGTTTCAACGTTCTCTCAATGACAATGCGGGATACACTTGCTTTGGCAAGACGGGCATTCAAATAGGAGCGGATCTTACTGTCTTCCAGCAGCGTCTCACCATAATTATTTCCGCCGTACCAGTTAGAATCCCATCCTTTGATGATACCTAAACGATTTGCTATCGGATTTACTTTTTGTCCCATCTTCTTAATTTTGTTCTTGTTCTTTGTTCAATGTATCTACCACAATGGTCACATGGTTTGAACGTTTGCGAATCCTGTATCCGCGTCCCTGGGGAGCAGTACGAAGTCTTTTCAACATTGTTCCTCCATCCACGGAGATTGTTTTGATATAGAGTTCGCCGGTCTCGGCTTTACGTTCGTTCTTCTGTTCCCAGTTAGCAATGGCTGAAAGCAATAATTTCTCTACCCTTCTCGATGCCTCTTTGTTGGAAAACTTTAAAACGCCCAATGCTTTGAACACTTCCATACCGCGCACCAAATCCGCAACGTAGCGCATTTTACGGGGCGAGGTGGGAACGTTCTTCAACACGGCTAAAGAAACCTCTTTGCGGCTTTCTTTTCTTTGTTCGGCTGATATTCTTTTTCTAGCACTCATGTCTTTTTCTGTTTTTCTTTATTCGTTAAGCGCCCTGATCTTATCTCTTTCTGTTACCTGCGTGTCCGCGGAACGTACGGGTAACAGCGAATTCGCCCAGTTTATGCCCAACCATGTTTTCTGTCACGTAAACCGGGATAAATTTGTTCCCGTTGTGTACAGCGATGGTGTGTCCAACAAAATCAGGCGATATCATAGAGGCACGTGCCCATGTTTTGACAACAGCTTTCTTGCCGCTCTCATTCATGGTGTTCACCTTCTGTTCTAATTTCAGGTTGATATATGGACCCTTCTTTAATGATCTGCTCATAGTTGTTAATAATTAATCAGATTACTTCTTTTTTCTTCTTTCTACAATGTACTTGGAAGAATGTTTTTTACGAGCTCTTGTTTTCAAGCCCTTAGAATATAAGCCCTTCGGCGATCTTGGGTGACCTCCCGAAGCACGTCCTTCACCACCACCCATCGGGTGATCCACCGGGTTCTTAACAACCCCGCGGTTGTGTGGACGACGTCCGAGCCAACGTGAACGTCCGGCTTTACCTGATTTTTCCAGAGCGTGGTCTGAATTACCAACACTACCAATAGTAGCTTTACATGCGGATAGGATCTTACGAATTTCCCCGGAAGGCATCTTTAGAATCGCATACTTATCCTCTCGGGATACCAACTGTGCGAATGTTCCGGCTGAGCGTGCCATTTTAGCTCCTTGTCCCGGACGCAGTTCAATATTATGAACCACTGTACCGATAGGTATTGCAGACAAGGGCAGCGCATTTCCAACTTCAGGGGCAGCATCAGGCCCCGACATCACTGTGGTTCCCACCTCAAGGCCGTTGGGAGCAACAATATAGGTCTTCACTCCATCGGCGTAGTACAGCAA
>JAENWZ010000258.1 GCA_016649795.1 Proteiniphilum sp.
CCTGAAAGCATTCAGGCTCGGAATAGATAACAGAACGAAATAAGATGATCTGGAACACCGAAAGAGAGTGTGCCGACAGGCAACAGATGCAGGAGCTGCAGAGCAGAGAGCTGGCAGCAATGATCAAACGTATGCAGGAGAACGTGCCCTTCTACCGCAATAAGCTGAAGGAGGAAGGTATTGAGCCGGGTGATATCAGGAGTGTGGAGCAGCTGAAGCATCTGCCCTTCACCACCAAGGCCGACCTGCGGGATAACTACCCCTTCGGGCTGTTTACCGTCCCCCAGACCGACGTGGTGCGCATTCACGCTTCTAGCGGCACCACCGGCAAACCTACGGTGGTAGGTTACACTCAGAGCGATATAGCGCTGTGGGCCGAGGTGGTGGCACGCAGCCTCACCATAGCCGGCATCCACAGCGGTGACACCATCCAGATCGCCTATGGCTACGGACCATTCACCGGGGGACTGGGACTGCATTACGGAGCCGAGATGGTGGGAGCTACCGTCATCCCTATATCGACGGGCAACACAAAAAAACAGCTGCAGTTCATGACCGATTTCAAAGCGACCATACTGGCCTGTACTCCCTCCTATGCGGCACACCTGGGTGAGAGCATCCTGAAAGAGGGTATCTCCCCTGCCGATATCAGGCTGCGTATCGGTGTTTTCGGTGCCGAGCCGTGGACCAACGAGATGCGAACAGAGATTGAGAAACTACTCAGCATCAAAGCGTATGATATCTACGGGCTGAGCGAAGTGATCGGACCGGGGGTCTCCATGGAGTGCGCATGTCAGTGCGGGAACCATGTTTTTGAAGATCATTTTATCCCCGAGATCATCGATCCCGAGACACTGGAGGTGCTGCCCGACGGCGCCCTGGGAGAGCTGGTCTTCACCACGGTAAGCAAAGAGGCGATGCCGCTGCTGCGCTACCGTACGCGCGATCTGACACGCCTGCATCACGGCAAATGTGACTGCGGGCGTACACTGGTACGCATGGAGAAATGCCTCGGCCGCACAGATGACATGCTCATTATCCGCGGTGTGAACGTCTTCCCGTCGCAGGTGGAATCGGTGCTGATGGAGATGGCAGAGACAACACCCCACTACCAGCTGATCATCCGGCGGGAGAACAACCTCGACACCATGGAGATAAGGGTAGAGATCAACGAGGAGAACTGGTCAGACAGCATCCGTGAGCTGGAGGGTATCCGGCGGCGCATCGACCATAATATCAAGAGCATGCTGGGTATAGGCGCCATCATTAAACTAGTGGAGCCCAACAGCATTGAACGTTCGGAGGGCAAGGCCAAACGGATCATTGACCACCGCTAACGAAAACAGCTTTCAGCGGTCAGCTTTCAGCTCTCAGCTCTCAGCAGTCAACTCTCAGCAGTCAACTTATCAGCATATCAGTACATATAGCACATTGGCAAATTAGCAAATTAATAAATTAATAAATTAACAATATGCTTATCAAACAACTCTCCGTTTTTCTGGAAGACCGTTCGGGACGCCTCACAGAGCTGACCCGGATACTGGCCGAAAACGATGTGAACATCACGGCACTCAGCGTGGCCGAAACAGCCGACTACGGCATTGTACGCCTGGTCGTTGGGAGACCTGAACTGGCGAAAGAAGCGCTGGAGAAAGCCGGCTTCTCCATCGGACTGACCGATGTGGTCTGCGTGAACATGCCCGACAAAGCAGGATCATTGTACCGGATCCTGGAAATATTGACCGATGAAAAGATCAATATCGATTATATGTACGCTTTCTCTAACAACGCCGTGGCGCTTGCCGTCATCAGGGCTGCCGACGCAGCGCAGGTGATTGAGGTACTGCAGCAACATCGTTTGCAGCTGCTCACGCAAAGCGACATCTATCAACTCTGAACCACCTAAAACAAACTACACCTCAATGACCCGATTTGCAAGCAGCGTTTCCAGTCTCAGCTCTTCTGAAATCCGCGACCTGATGAGCCTCGCCTCCGCTCCCAATATGATCTCTTTTGCCGGCGGGATGCCTGGCAACGAACTTTTTCCGCTGGAGGAGATGGACAGGATCTACAACAGCCTCACGGTGAAGGAGAAGCAGGCCGCCCTGCAATATGGCCCCACCACCGGTATGCCCTCGTTACTGGAATCGCTGTCGGGGTACCTCGAAACGAAAGGGTTGCCTGTGAAGAAAAACAGGCTGATCATCACCACAGGGTCGTTGCAGGCAATCCATATTCTGGCAAGGGCATTTATCGATCCGGGTGATCAGGTAATGGTGGAGAGCCCCTCCTTTATTGGCGCACTCTCCGCATTCCGTGCCTGTCAGGCGAAGCTTCTCTCTGTGCCGCTGAGAGAGGAGGGGATGGATATCGATCTGTTAAAAAAAATGCTGGAGAGCGGCCAACCCAAACCGAAGTTCATCTACTACGCACCCAATTTCCACAACCCGGCGGGTATCATCTATTCCCGTGAGGTGAAAGAAAAGATGATAGCGCTGTTGAGAGATAAGGATATTCCAATTATAGAAGATGATGTCTACAGCGATATCTGGTTTCACGAGGAGGATCTGCCGGAGATGAAGCTTATCAAGGCAATGGACCCCGATGGCATTGATGTATGCTTCACCGGATCGTTCTCCAAGATGCTGGGGCCGGGACTGCGACTGGGGTGGATGCTTGTGCCGGAACACATCTTCAGTAAATGTGAGCTGATTAAGCAGTCGATCGACGCCTGCTCACCCAGCCTCTCACAGGTGATCGCCGACAAGTTCATCCGCAGCGGAGATATCTGCAGCTACACGCAGCGTGTGCGGGAGGAGTACAAAAAACGGGGATTAGCAATGATTACAGCGCTGGAGAAAGACCTGCCCTCTTATGTCTCCTTCGTGAAGCCGCGTGGCGGTTTTTACACCTGGCTGCAACTGCCCGAGGGAACCGATTCAACCGCAATTCTCAGAAAAGCGATAGAGAAAGGGGTGGTCTTCGTCACAGGAAAGACGTTCGATCCGGATGGAGTAAAGAATGACCAGATGAGGGTATCATTTTGCAACACAGACGTAGAGACCATTCAGCGCGGGATACCCATCATAGCGGATGCAATACGCGAAGTGTGCGGCAGGTAGGTTGCCGCACACTTCACACATTATTCATTTCAGCGATTTTATCCGAGGAAAGAGA
>JAENWZ010000403.1 GCA_016649795.1 Proteiniphilum sp.
CCGTTGCGGATATCGGAATACTCAAAATTGCGGTTGTAAAACTCCTTGATCACGCGGGCCGTAGCTTCACGAAAAGCAGTCAGGTGCGTTCCTCCCTGCGAGGTGTGTTGTCCGTTGACAAACGAATAGTACTCCTCTCCATATTGGTTTGTATGGGTGATAGCCACCTCAATATCCTCACCGAAGAGGTGAATGATAGGATAGAGCTCCTCCTGGGTCAGGTTCTCATTCAGGAGGTCCTCCAGTCCATTTTTGGAAGAAAACTTCTTGTCGTTGAAGATGATTGTCAGCCCGATATTGAGGAACACATAGTTCTTCAGCAGCGGCTCAATATGCTCATCGCGGTAATGGTACTCACCGAAGATCTCCGGATCAGGAGTAAATCCCACTTTTGTTCCGTTGGAATTTACCGATGGTTCCACATCGCTGTCTTTCACGAGGATCCCCTGCTGAAAAGCCACCCTCTTGGTTTGTCCCTCGCGGGAGCTCTCCATGTAGAATTCGGAGGAGAGGGCGTTCACCGCCTTAATCCCCACCCCGTTCAGTCCGACTGATTTTTTAAACGCCTTGGAGTCGTACTTGGCACCGGTGTTCATTTTGGAACAGACATCCTTCACCTTTCCCAAAGGGACCCCCCTGCCATGATCATGCACGGTAACACACTTCTCATCGATCGTGATATCTATCGTTTTACCGAAACCCATCATGTATTCATCGGTGGAGTTGTCCAAAACCTCTTTCAGAAGGACGTAAATACCATCGTCATACGATGTGCCGTCACCCAGCTTCCCTATATACATCCCGGGACGGCGACGGATATGCTCCTGCCACTCAAGTGTGACTATGTTTTCTTCCTGATAATTGTCCTGCAGTATCTGTAATGCTCTCTCTGTCTCGTTCACGTTATGTTATATCTCCTCTATAAATTTTTAATAAAGGCTCTGCGCCTTTTTGTTTGTTTCTTTTCCAGGTCGTTCCACAGCGATTTCACTTTATAGTTCAGATCCAGCTCAGGATTACTCTCGGCATATTCAAAACCCAAACGGCTGGCAGAAGCAATGAATTCATTGAATATCAAAGCATTAATCCCTTTACCCTGGTATTCGGGATCAACAGCCGCCAACATAAGATCCAGCACATTATTCTCTTTCCCCTTCAGTGCCTTGTATATATGATACCATCCCGTAGGTATAAATCGTCCTTTTGCTTTCTGTAATGCCTTTGCTAAGCTGGGCAAACCGATAGCCACACCCACCAGCTTATTGTCCTCCTGTCGGATCACAAGGGTGAGGAACTCGAGCCGCAGCATCGGGATATACATATCTACATAGAAATCTATCTGTTTCTCTGTCAGCTCAACGAATCCGTA
>JAENWZ010000104.1 GCA_016649795.1 Proteiniphilum sp.
ATGCTGAAGTAGTTTCTCGCGCTCAGCCGCCAGTTTACGCCTGTTTTCCTGTAACAGGTTATAGTTCTCCACGATATCGGCACTCACCTCTCCCACTTCATCGTCGGTGAAAATAAAAGAGGGAGGTATTGCTGATCCTCTCTTCACGTTCAGAGAGAACTCTCTCAACTCTCTCATCGATTTGGAAAACCGATTGGCGAAATAGATCATCATCAGCACACAAACAATAAAAAAGAGGAGAATATAATAGGCAAATGAATTTCCGGAATTGATGAACGACTGCAACTCCACATCATAGGGCAATGCTACCCGGATGAAATAATCATCGTCATATTTTTTGGCGTAATACAGATATTTCACGTTATTGCTGCTGGATAAACGGATATTTGACCCCTTTCCCAGAGCGATACTTTTCTCTATTTCGGGACGCTGCAAATGATTCTCCATTCTGTCAGCCTCCAACAGGTTGTCGTACATAACTCCTCCATGCCAATCAATGATCGTAAGGCGCAGCTCAGGTTGCATATACTTCAACAGATCTTTCACCTGCCCGATGTGTCTATGCAGTAACAGATCATTCTCTTCCAGGTACATCCCAATTATCTCGGCATCATTATCGAGCATTCGTTCAAGGCTCTCCCTGCGCTCTTTTTCAAGCTGTTGCTGCTCAAAAAGAATGATCCCCACCGTGAACAAAGCAATGATCACTGAGAAGAATACAAGAATACGTCTTTTAAATGATCTCTTTTTTCTCATGGTACATTCCTGGAATCAATATTCAGGTAATAACCGAATCCCGAGCGATTCACAATAATATGCGCATAGTTACCCAATTTCTTTCTCAGCCGTGTGATATGCACATCTACCGTTCTGTCCAGCACAAACTCTTTGTCGCCCCACACACTGTTGAGTATTTCAGAGCGAGTGAGGAGGTTGGGTGAAGCCTGTGCCATCAGCGAAAGGATTTCAAACTCTTTTTTTGTGAGCGACACGTCGACGCCGTCAATTTTCACACGATTATCGGGTATATCTATTGATAATCCTTTATACGACCATTTCGTCTCAGCTGGCATTTTGATGAGCGAGGTGCGTTTTAAAAGTGCCCTCACGCGTGCGAGCACCTCCCTCACTGAGAACGGCTTGGCGATGTAATCATCTGCTCCCAGCGAAAAACCGGTAAGCATATCATTTTCTCTATTCTTCGCAGTCAGAAAAATGATAGGTACAAAATTTTCTGCTTTACGTAGCATCTCTGCCATTTTAAAGCCGGACATACCTCCCATCATCACATCAAGGATAATCAGTTGGTGTACGTCAGTAACTCTATTCAGTGCCTCTTCTGCCGATGTGGCGACATCCACAATATAACCTTCATTCTCCAGATTGAACTGAAGTATGTCGCAAATGTCTTTCTCGTCATCAACAACTAAAATTCTTTCTTCCATAACAGGGATAAAATGTTCAGAAAAATTCCTCACAAATGTACGATATGAATGTTACATTGCGGTTACAAAAAAGTTACAAATTTATTAAGATTACAAATAGTTGAGGTGAGAAGCAGTGTTTATAACCTCATAACCAAAAGAAAAAGCAGTTTTTGCAGTTGTTAAATAAAATAAATGTTTATTTTTGCATTAATGTCATAATATATGACACCTTAATTGTCGAGCCGTTTAGATTGTGAAATTTGAGCGGCTCCTTTTTTCCACAAATAACAACATCCCGATAAATTTGTTCACCGGCATCTTCTTCACGGTAAGGGATACAATTTCCTGAAATATTCATACCTTTGCCGGTGAAAAGCGATTGCTTCTCTGTGTAGCTTAGGAAACCACATTAAAACAAAGAAGAATGAATGAATACAGAAATCAGGATGCACTCGTCCTCTTTTCAGGCGGACAGGATTCAACCACTTGCCTTTATTGGGCTAAGCAACAATTCAGAAATACATACGCCCTCTGTTTCACCTATGGGCAGCGCCACTCACAGGAGGTGGAGAATGCACGGCGAATAGCAGAGATGGCTGAGATACCCTTTCGCATCCTTGAGGCGAATATCATCTCACATCTGGCACCCAATTCACTCACCGACATCACCATGACAATGGACAAAGAGAAGCCGGCTGATTCTTATCCCAACACCTTTGTCCCCGGAAGGAACCTGCTGTTTCTCACCTTTGCCGCCACCCTTGCCTATGCGCAGGGTATACGCCATTTGGTCACAGGTGTATCGGAAGCCGACTACAGCGGCTATCCCGATTGCAGGGATACCTTTATCCGTGCTGCAAATACCACCCTCAATCTGGCTATGGACAAACAGTTCGTAATACACACACCGCTGATGTGGCGCAATAAAAAACAGGTGTGGCAGCTGGCCGATGAACTGGGTGTCTTTGAGATCGTAAAAAATGAAACCCTTACCTGCTATAACGGCATCCTTGCCGACGGCTGCGGACACTGTCCGGCATGTCTGCTTCGCAATAAAGGACTGGAGGAGTATCTGGCAGAAAGAGGAAAGTAAGTAGAATATATATCTTAAAAATCGATTTCATATGCAACAAGAAAGTCTCAGCCACCTGGGAGGTAAAACAGAATACAGGCAGGATTACGCACCGGAGATGCTGGAAGCGTTCGTGAATAAACACCAGGGGAATGACTACTGGGTAACGTTCGATTGTCCTGAATTCACCAGCCTCTGCCCCATCACCGGACAACCTGATTTCGCCACCATCCGCATCGATTATATCCCCGATGTAAAGATGGTAGAGAGCAAGAGTCTCAAGCTCTATCTCTTCAGCTTCCGCAATCACGGTGCTTTTCATGAAGATTGTGTGAATATCATCATGAAAGACCTCATAGAACTAATGGATCCCAAATATATTGAGGTTACCGGCATCTTCACCCCCCGTGGAGGTATCAGCATCTATCCCTATGCCAATTACGGGCACAAGGATACAAAATATGAAAAGCTGGCCGAAGAGCGACTCTTTGCACACTCTTTTCCTGTATAAAACGAAAGAGATCCAATGGGTAGAACAATACCACCCGCTGGATCTCTCGTAAAAGCTGACTAATACAATAATTATTCTCCCGCAGGCAGGGCCGGAGGAGCAGGTTCGTAAACCCTCACCCAATCGATCAGCAGGTCTGCAGGTAATCCGGCCGGATCAGTATCATTATTCAGCCGTATGCCCAGGAAGAGCTCAAAATCCTGATCGTCAAACGGAAACTGTCCGGGCATATCGGTAAGGATGCGGGGATATTTCTTCGTACGGATATCATCCACGAAAAAGACCAGACTGTCGGGATATTTTTCCATACTGTATATATGATACAGATTTGGATTCACTCCAACCAGTGCGCTTGATGGCGGATTGTCGGGCATACCCTCTGTAGTGGTATACTCAGATGAAACAGACTGATAAATGAACTCATCCACGCCATATCGTTCCATGAAGTCAATAGAGATATTTTTTGCCTTGTCTGCCGGTAGTAGAGAGAAGTAAGACGTAGCTCCATTCGCCGGGTTCATCCGGGCTCTCACCTCAATCCTTCTTGCCTTGTTCAGCTTCACTCCTTCTCTGGTGATTCCTCCGGTGAGGAAGGGCATCGTGTCGTTGGGTGCCGAATTTCCTACAGCCCGCAGCACAAGGTTACCCTCCTGAACAAGATAAAGCCCGTCATTCTGACTCATATATCTGTTCATATGAAGTTTTCCTTTGGTTGTTTTCGACCAGGCAGAGGCATCGAGCGACTGATCGAAATCATCTTCCCAAACAAGTGTCCATCCTTTTCTTGCCTTCTCTTCTGCGTTCTCTTTTTGTCCGGTACAGGAATAGAGGCCTGCAACAAACATAGCAATCAATAATAAGCTTGAAAATTTTTTCATTCAATTTGTTTTTAACACTGCAAAAGTAGGAATAATCCCCCATATCAATTTCCAGTTTTTGCACAATAAGTGTTAATGGCTCTCAGTGGTTTTCAATTTCACCCAATTATTACGCAAATAACGCCGAATCATTATCCATAAAGAAAGAAAAAAAACAAATGAAAGGGAAACTTTTTTATTACCTTTGCTCCCTACATAAAAGATTGTAATATTTTTTTACACAAATCAATCATTGTAGTCACTATGCCGGATATTTCTCAGCGGGGAATGCAAATGCCCGCATCACCCATACGTAAATTAGCGCCTTTATCGGATGCAGCCAAAGCACGCGGTGTAAAAGTTTATCACCTCAATATCGGACAACCCGATCTACCCTCTCCCCTTTCTGCGCTGGAAGCGATCCGCCGCATCGATCGCACAACACTGGAATACAGTCCCAGCGACGGATATCGCTATTACAGGGAGAATCTGGTGAACTATTATAAAAAATATAATATCAACCTTACACCCGAGGAGATCATCGTGACAGCGGGTGGCTCAGAAGCAGTGCTCTATGCTTTTATGGCCTGTCTGAATCCGGGTGATGAGATCATCATTCCCGAACCGGCATATGCCAATTACATGGCTTTCGCCATCTCAGCCGGAGCTGTTATACGCTCTGTCCCATCGACTATGGAGTCGGGTTTTGCGCTCCCACCGATTGAAGCGTTCGAGGAGCTGATCAATGAACGCACAAAGGGCATCCTGATCTGTAATCCCAACAATCCCACCGGCTACGTCTACACACCGCACGAGATGGAACAGATTAGAGTCCTGGTGAAAAAATACAACCTCTATCTCTTCTCTGATGAGGTCTACAGAGAATTTATCTATAATGAGACCCCTTATGTCTCGGCATGTCATCTGGAGGGAGTGGAAGAGAACGTGGTGCTGATCGATTCCGTGTCGAAACGATACAGTGAATGTGGAATCCGCATAGGTGCGCTGATCACTAAAAATCGCATGGTGCACGACACGGTGATGAAATTCTGTCAGGCACGCCTTAGTCCGCCACTTATCGGACAGATTGCGGCCAACGCGTCGCTGCAGGAGAACGGTGCTTACATGCAGCACAACTTCGATGAGTATAAAAGCAGACGTGATTTCCTGATAGAGCGGCTGAACAAAATCCCCGGCGTCTACTCACCCATGCCGCAGGGAGCGTTTTATACGCTGGCCCGCCTACCCGTTGACGATACCGACGCATTCTGTGCATGGTGCCTCTCCGATTTCCGCTATAATGATCAGACTATTTTCATGGCGCCGGCATCCGGTTTTTACGTCACGCCCGGTCTTGGCAGGAACGAAGTACGCATCGCTTACGTACTCAACAAGGAAGAGTTAGATAACGCGCTGACGGTGCTCGAGAAGGCACTGGAGGCATATAAAAACAGATGGTAGCATAGATGAATACCGAGCTGTTCATAGCACGACGAATTTACAAAGGCGATAAGAAGAACGAGAAACGTGTCTCATCGCCCGCCATCAAAATTGCCATTGCCGGTATCGCGCTGGGCCTGGCAGTGATGATCGTGGCGGTATGTATCATCGTGGGTTTCAAGAAAGAGATCCGTGCCAAGGTGGTGGGCTTCGGCTCTCACATTCAGATCACGGCATTCGACAGCAACACCTCCTATGAACAGATGCCCATTGCCTTTTCAGATACTCTTGCGGCAACACTGACCTCTAACCCTGCAATCAGTCACATCCAAGAGTTCATCACGAAGCCTGGAATCATCAAGACCGATGAAGATTTCCTGGGAGTTGTGCTGAAGGGTGTGTCAGAGAGTTACGACTGGGACTTTTTCAGGAAAAACCTGCTTGAGGGAAGCATAATACAGCCGGGCGACACCATCACCGGCAATCAGGCAATCATCTCAAAAGAGATTGCCGACAAGCTGCATCTGGAGCTGGGTGATAACTTCACCTGTTATTTCGTGCAGGATCCCGTCCGGGCTCGCCGGTTTGACATTGTGGGTATTTACCGGACCAATTTTGAAGATTACGATAAACTATACATCATCACCGAAAAAGCGATTCTAGGCTCCCTCAACGGCTGGGAGTCTGATATGGTGAGCGGTATTGAGGTATTGGTAAAGGATTACAACAATCTGGACAAAACCGCTCAGGATCTCTTCTTTGAGATGTCCTCCTATAAAGACCGTTTCGGTAATGCGCTCTACACCCGCTCCATTAAAGATATCAACCCCATGATATTCAACTGGCTCAATCTTTTGGATATGAACGTATGGGTCATCATCATTCTCATGCTTGTTGTATCGGGATTTACCATGATCTCCGGTCTGCTGATCATCATTCTGGAACGCACCAACATGATTGGGATGTTAAAATCGATGGGAGCAAGAGATTTCAGTATCCGCAAGGTATTTCTCTATCTTTCCGCGTTCCTCATCGGCCAGGGGATGTTGTGGGGTAATCTGATCGCGCTGGCTGTCTGTCTGTTTCAGAAGTGGACCCAGATATTGAAGCTCGACCCGACAACCTATTACCTGTCGGCCGTACCAGTCGATCTGAACCTGTTATATATACTTCTCTTAAATATTGGAACACTGCTTGTCTCCCTGTTGATGATGATCGGACCCTCCTACCTTGTAGCGAAGATTACACCTGCAAAATCGATTCAGTTTGAGTGATTGAGACATTTTTTGCACAGGTAATTATATCTTCCTGTCATATTTGCTTTATTCACTTTTGATCAATCCTTATCGTTTTTTTTACTGTTAAATGTGGATAAATCATGATGAATGATAACAGAATCACCCAAAAGAGATGAAAACATGAAAATTCTACATACTGCCGACTGGCATCTGGGCAAGCGGTTAGATGATTACTCACGCATGGAAGAGCAACAGACCGTGTTACGGGAGATCTGTGAGATTGCCGACCGTGAACAGGTGGATGCCGTGCTTGTGGCAGGTGACCTGTTCGACACTTTCAATCCTCCTACCGAGGCGGTCGACCTTATGTACAGAACACTCAAACGGTTGACGGCCGACGGCCGACGCCCGGTGATTGCCATTGCCGGCAACCACGACTCACCAGACCGTATCGAGGCACCAGACCCGCTGGCCCGTGCATGCGGGATCATCTTCGCGGGTTACCCCCACTCCCTCGTCCCCCCCTTTGCACTCGATTCAGGGCTCAGGGTGCTGCAGAGCGACGATGGGTTCGTGGAGCTGCAGCTACCCGGCACAGAGACACCGCTACGGGTACTGTTTACTCCTTATGCCAACGAGTACCGGCTCAAGACTTTTCTCGGCCTCGAAGAGAGCGAAGAGGAGCTGCGAGTGATCCTGCAGGAGAAATGGCAGCAGCTGGCCGACAGCTATTGCGACCGGCGGGGGGTGAACATCCTCTTGTCACATCTCTTTATGGTTAGGAGAGGCGACAAGTTTCCCGAAGAGCCGGAAGAGGAAAAACCGATCCTGCATGTGGGAGGTGCACAGGCTCTCTACACCGAGAATATTCCGTGGCAGATACAATACACGGCGCTGGGACACCTGCACCGCATGCACAGGGTAGATACTTCACTATCAACGATACTATCACTATCACAATCACCGTCAACAAAACAGACACCGTCAGAATCACCATCACCCGTTTTTTACAG
>JAENWZ010000062.1 GCA_016649795.1 Proteiniphilum sp.
CGCTCTATTCTGTTTACGTGATCTATGCCGTGGGGATCAGATATCTTATTCTCTCTGTCCTCTTTTACGGTGTCGGTTCTCTGCTCTATTTAAAGGCGAAAAGAGAGCAACAAAAACAGCCCAAACGCTGGGAATGGGCTGCAATTATTATCTTACTCTCTGCTTCGGCAGTGATCATCACGCTGATGCTCACCGGAAGGATTATACCATAACCGATTAGCGGGCAAAGGTATAGCGGAGCGCCGTACCAAACAGGGTGGGATTGCTGCGCTGCACGAAGGGATTCACATCTCCTGCCATATCTGATGCTTCGAAATAGAAAGTGTTGTATTTCGTATTGAAAATGTTCTTCGCCCATAACTCTAGACTAAAAGATCCTTTTTCGGCCGAGACAGTAGCGTTGGTAACACCATAGAAAGGCTGATAGAGCTCGTTCCCTTCAAAATCCTCATTCGATTCGGTCCAGTAGATCCTTCCCGCACCTGCATACTGGATATTTCCCACCAGACGGTCGATGAACGAACCATAGGCGAAATGATGCACATAGCTGGCACCCAGGCTCAGCGTATGACGGGGAGCAAACGGTATATGGTTACCGGAATAATCCTCCTCCTCAGAAATATCATAATCACGGAAGCGGGCGTCGGCGAAACCGTAATCGGCAAAGAGAGCCAGATTAGCAACCGGCATGTACTTCAGACTCAGCTCAATCCCCTTGCTTGATGATTTACCCGCGTTGGTGACCACACGCCCGGCTGTACCCTGATCCACCAGTTTGATGATCTGGATATTGTTCACATTGGTGTAGAAGAAGGCATACGCAAGCGAAAGTTTCTTTTCTAACATCTCATAACGTCCTCCCAGCTCATAAGTCCAGCTCCGCTCAGGATCATAGGAGAGCTGTTCTTCCAACGAAGGTGCAGGTGCAGCTGTACCGCCGCCTGTGCCTCCTCCGCCCGGCATCCCCGCCATCGCATTGCGCATGAGCGACTCTGCAAGGGCGTTCTGCAGCAATTTCGAGAAAGCCTGTTCATTATAACCTCCCGTCTTGTAGCCTTTTGAGGCCGAGAGATACATGTGAGCGGTAGGTGAGAGCTGGTACTTCAGCGCAAACTTGGGAAGGATCTCCCAGAAATCCTTGCTGTAGTTACCTTCCAGCAGGGTATCACCCTCCACGAACATGGGAGGCATCGGCCTGCCGGGAATATTGAACACCAGGTTCACATCACCACCGTCACTCTCGGTAGAGAAATCGATGCCGGTATGCTCATAGTCAAATCGAATACCTGCGGTGGCCGACAACCCTCCCACATCAAAAAGATCGTTGAGCGTGGACTGATGGAAGAGCGCCGCACCCCTGGAGGGCTTGGTGTAGATACCGGGGAGATCAATCCGGTCGTTTGCATAAACCAGACGCAGGGGAGCCCCCATTCTTTCCATTGCCACATCAAGATGTCCCTGCATTATCTCCATCCCATCCTCTTTGATCGCCACCGGGGTATCGATCAGCCTGTGATCATAAAAACCGAAAGCCCCGAGAACCCAGCGATATCTGTTGCGATTGTCCGACTTGACCGTAAACTCCTGACTAGCTGAGTGCTGCTTCTGCATCTGGCGAATGGAGAAGACCGAACGGGGTGTATAGTCCTGGTCCATCCTCATATCATCTTTCAGAAACTGATAGCCTGTGGTGGAGTGAACGCTGTAGCCGTTGCCATTGTAATCGAGCGACAATCCATTGGTGATTAGGTGACGGTCGTAAGACGAGGGTTCGTTGAAATTGACTGCCGAGGAGTCCTGATGCATGTAGGGGAAAGCTCCACCCGACACATAGTCGTAATTGCCGAAGAGTAACGCTCTGAAGGAGGGGGTCACCTCCCACTCCATCTTCACCCGGCCACCGGCATTCTCCGATGCATCCACGTTCCTGCCTGTATAGTTATTTTTGAAAAAACCGTCATCCTTCTTATAGTAAGCCGCCACTGAGAAACCGAACTGATCGGAGAGCCTGCTGTAGTTCGATCCTTTCACGGTGAACTGACCATAGTTACCGCCTCCAAGCATCAACGATGTCCCCTGGAAAGTGAGGGGCGACAGGGTGTACATATTCACGATCCCGCCAATGGCGTTCCTGCCGTAGAGGGTGCCCTGCGCACCACGCAGCACCTCTATTCGCTGGATATCCTGAAATTCGAAATCGAAGGCGGAAGGGTTGAAGCTCGGCACGTTATCCACATAGAGGCTCACGGTTTGTGAACCAAGTCGCGCACCAATACCGCGAATATAGATGGGTGTAGATACCTTCGAGCCGTAGGAGGGTATAAAGAAGTTGGGAACGAAAGCGCTCATATCCGGGAGTGACTCAATCTTACTATCCTTCAGCTGTTTTGGTGACACCACCGAAACAGCCGTAGGCAGGTTTTTCAGCTCATTGGTCTCTTTGACCGATGTCGTGACTACCACCTCATTCAGGTAATAAACTTTTAAAGTATCCTGGGGAGTATTTTCTCTATCAGGTCTGATCTCATCGGAAAAGACAAAAAAAGTATTACAAATAATGGATAACACTAAAAACAATTTTTTCATTGATTATGTTTTATTATTATGGGTGCATAAACTGAATGCAAAGTAACGTTATAATGCGACACCGGTCAATCACTACAATTAGTGATTTTTTTCATATTTCTCTTGTTTTGATGCAACTTTTTTTAGATTGAAACATCTATCATCATATAAGAAACCTTAATTAAAAAGGTGACATATCATTTTATGAATCTATTGCATGAAGAAAATTGCATTAAAAAGCTACGGTAAAATAATTTCGCTGCTGATGAGTCTGTTCGGATTCATCTTAGGATGTGGTACAGGGATTGATCCTGTGGCAGAGTATGGTGTTCCCTCAGCCGATTTCAAAGTGAAAGGAACGGTGAAGAGCGCAGTCACCGGAAAAGGGATATCCAATATCAGGGTGATCGTCAAAGAACCTTATTCAATGAAAGGTGATACCACATACACCGCTGTCAGCGGCGATTATTCGATGGAGGTAAAACATATCATTGGTTTCCCTGTCACACTCTATGCCGATGATGTGGATGATACAGTAAACGGTGAGTATAAATCTGATAGCCTGGTGGTGAATTGGGATGATGTAACACGTATTAAAGAGGGAGACAACAACTGGTATGATGGCGTTTACGAGAAAAAAGATGCCAACTTTCATTTAAAGAGTCCGGAAGCAACAGCTATGTATGGTGTGCGTCCCGTGGGTGAAACAGACTAAACAGTTTTGAAAATGAATCTATCAAAAAAAAACCTTCTGGATTTGTATATTCATCACAGGAGAATTCAATCACAACTGCATGAGCTCACCTACCTCTTCTGGGAATGTACATTGCGGTGTAATTTTACATGTATTCATTGCGGCAGCGATTGCAGACATGAATCCATCGTGTCGGATATGCCCAAAGAGGATTTCCTGAAAGTCCTCTCCGATTTGCGTCCGCACGTGAATCCCAACAAGACAATGATCGTGCTCACCGGTGGCGAACCCCTGATGAGAAGTGATCTGGAAGAGTGTGGAGAAGCGATGTACAATATGGGCTATCCCTGGGGTTTTGTCACCAACGGGTGGGGACTTACACAACATCGACTTAATTCCCTTCTCGATACCGGCTTGCGTTCTGTTACCATCAGCCTGGATGGCTATTCAGAAGAGACGCATGAGTGGTTTCGCGGCAAAAAAGGTTCCTGGCTCAAGGCATTGAATGCTATTTCACGGGTGACAGCGACGCCCGGTCTCATCTACGATGTGGTTACCTGTGTCAATAAAAGGAGCATCACAGAACTGAACAGATTAAAAGAGTTGCTGATCACTTTAGATGTCACCCACTGGCGCCTCTTCACCGTCTTTCCCAAAGGAAGAGCAAAGGATGAACCGTTGCTGAAGCTCTCCGTTGATGAGTTTGTGGAGATGATGGATTTCATCTCTGAAACACGCAAAGAGGGCAAAATAAATGTATCATACGGTTGTGAAGGTTATCTGGGCGATTATGAGATGGAGGTGCGTGATGCTCCCTTCTTCTGTCAGGCGGGTATTCATATCGGATCAGTACTTGCCAACGGCGATATCAGTGCCTGCCCCAGCCTGAGAGGCGACTATGTACAGGGCAACATCTACAAAGATAATTTCCATGATGTATGGAACACCCGTTTTCAGGTGATGCGCAACCGCAGCTGGACCAAAACAGGTAAATGTGCCAACTGTAAGAACTACAAATATTGCCAGGGGAACGGATTACACCTGCGTGATGAGAAAACCGGCGAATTGCTGCAGTGTCATCTGGAGATGATGGGGAAATCGGCCATTGAACCTAATCCCAAATCTATACGGAAACTTGCAGATGTGCTTCGCTTTTTCACATGATTGTTCGCGATCTGCCAGCTGATCACGATGACCCCGATTGACCATACCCCGACATCAGTCAATCCCATGAACACCTTATCCTTTGCGTTGTTATAGTTAATGTAGAAGGGAAAAAAAGTAAAAACAGATGAAGAGAGCATTACTGATTGTTGACGTTCAGAACGATTTCTGCCCGGGAGGCGCTTTGGCGGTGAAGGATGGGGACAAAGTGGTACCGGTGATCAACGGCATCATGGACAGGTTCGACCTGGTGATCTCATCGCAGGACTGGCATCCTGCTGACTCCGTACATTTTGAAAAGTGGCCCCCCCACTGTATCTCCGGCACGGCGGGAGCCGACTATCATCCGGAGCTGGACAAAGAAAAGATCGTTCTCAGACTACTGAAAGGCACGGAGAACAAAGACGACGGCTATTCCGCCTTCGAAGCCACCAACGCTTCGCTGACAGGGTTCCTGCAGGAACATAAGATCCAGAATCTTTACGTGTGTGGTCTGACTACTGACTACTGCGTGAAAGCGAGCGTTATGGACGCACTTGATGAGGGGTTCCACACCTACCTGATCACCGATGCGGTGGCGGCGGTGAACATACAACCCGGCGACGATAAGAAAGCACTTCAGGAGATGTATGCCGGCGGATCTGTTTTGGTGGAATCGAAGGAGATTCAGTGATAGTGTTTAAACGAATGCTTTGCCTCTCCTCATATTGACGCTGCAGAAGCAAGTATATACGGTTTCTTCCAGAATATTGTATCTTTGCTACCGATGGAAAAAGATTTATCGCTGCGCACCGTAAAGGTGATGCGCTACATTATACCTCTGCGTGAGGGCGGCTCACTGCCGGCATTGGCGGAGGCCGACGACGGGTTCAAGTATGTACTGAAGTTTCGCGGAGCGGGACACGGTACAAAGATGTTGGTATCGGAGCTGCTGAAAGGGAGTGAGGGGCTTATATGGCGTCATACGAAGGAGACACCGGCTGAGATACGGGAGATCTATCTCCACTTTCTGCAGACACGGTTACAGCACTCACCGATTTTTCTAAAACATGCCTGCGATGCAAGAGGATAAGCTATATCACTATGCCGTGATCCGACTGGTACCGAGGATGGAGCGGGAGGAGTTTTTCAATGTGGGGTTGATCCTCTTCTCGAAAGAGGCTAAATATATCCGATTGGCATACCATCTCTGTCCGGAGAAGTTCCGTCTGATGCAGTCAGAAGCAACCTATGAGGAGGTGCACGAAAATCTGGAGACGCTACGGCAGATCGCCAGAGGGAACAGGGATTGCGGTCCCATAGCGATGATGGATATCCCCGAACGTTTCCGCTGGCTGACAGCCACACGCAGTTCCATCATACAGACCTCCCCCACCCATCCGGGGAAAAGCAGTGATCTGGAGAAGACGTTTCAACGGCTGTTCAAAGAAATGGTGAAGTAATAGGAGTAGAATGTTACCTTTCCATGGGAGTAGCATTTCTAAGAAATGGTAAAGTGAGGGAAGATGATGAATTATTCTCTTCCAAAGCGCAGACTGCTGCTCGGCTTCACACCGATACCCGGCAGGTCTGACGCTATGATCTTCCCGTTCTCCAGCTTTGCTCCCTCAAAACAGTCATTCCCAATGAGCAGAGCCCCGTCGAGATCGGCAAAATCCATTCCCGGGTAGAGCTGTGCCGCTGCCGATATGGCACAGGAGGTCTCCGTCATGCAGCCCATCATCACCTTCATCCCCAGCGCCTGTGCTAAGTTACGCATCTTCCATGCTTCATGCATGCCTGTGCACTTCATCAGCTTGATATTGATCCCCGAGAAGACACCTTTCAACCGTTCCACATCATGCAGCCGCTGCAGCGACTCATCGGCAAAGATGGGCAGGGGGCTCTCTCCGGTAAGCCATGCAATATTGTCCAGCTCCGTTTTTGGCATGGGCTGCTCCACCATCACCACCCCTTTCTCCTTCAGCCAGAAGATCATATCGAGTGCCTGCCGGCGCTCTTTCCATCCCTGGTTGGCATCCACAGCCAGTGGCAGGTCGGTGACAGAGCGTATCGCCTCAATCATTCGTTTGTCGTCGGCACCGCCCACCTTCACCTTCAGGATATTGAAACGACCGAGTGCTTCACGCGTTTTCTCACGCACCACCTCATCACTGTCGATGCCGATGGTGAAGGTGGTGTCGGGCACATCGTTTTTATCCAGGCCATACATCCTGTGCCACGGTGCACCGATGATCTTACCTGCCAGATCGTGCAGTGCGATGTCTACCGATGCCTTGGCTGCGCTGTTGTTGATGGCGATACCATCTACATATTCCATGATCTCTTCCAGATGAAGGGGAGTGGTGAAGGAGGAGAGATCTACCTTCTTCAGAAACTCAATCACCGACGGCTGTGTCTCACCCAGATAAGGGGGTAGTGATGCTTCACCGTATCCTTCCAGACCGTCATACTCAATTCTGGTGAGTACAACGGGAGTGGTTTTGCGGGAGAAACCGGAGATGGTGAAGGTGTGGTTCAGTTGCAGGTCGTAGGGGGTCCAGGTGAGTTTCATCTTTGCAGTACTGTTCATTCGTGGGTTGGGTATGGCATGTAGCAAAAGAGAGGGTGCGGCCAGTGTGGCGGCAGCCATGGCCGAGTTCTTTATAAATTGCCGTCGGTTCTGTTTCATTGTGTTGTAAGGTTGATTGCAGATTGACAGGAGATCGATGATCGATAAAACGCATTGCTCAGCAGTTCTTCAATTCCTTCGCTGTCCAACTCGCCGATAATTCGCTTTGTGCGCAGGTAACGATTCGTATTAAACGTGTCGTATAAAGGATCGGCAGGATCGAAGCTGTTGATACGGATAAAATCGGAGGCATGGATAAACCGCTTGTTACCGATATAAATGCCTACATGCACCACCCGTTCCTTGGGGTTCTCGGCGGTCGCTTTCGTCCCGAAGAACACCAGATCACCCGGCAGGGCATCACTGAAGTCACCCGTCTCATCTATCAGCCTGCCATAGCGCACCTGCTGCGATGCATCGCGGGCAAGGATAATACCGTGCATAAAGTAGACCTGCTTCGTAAAACCGCTGCAGTCCATCCCTTTGGTGGAGGTTCCTCCCCATAGGTAAGGCACACCCAGTAATTGCTGTGCAGTGTGCACGATGCTCTCTCCGGTCAGCTGGGTATTTTTCAACCAGCCGGGCACCCTCATTGCATCCGTTTTTTTCAGGTATGCCTCCCGTCCGTCAGGATACTGCACCTGATAGAATCGTCCTTTCATAGATTTAACGATCAGCATATCTCCTGCAACCAGGTCGGAGACGGGCAGTGACTCTTTATCTTTATTCGTGAACGAGCGTGTATTGAGTGTGGTGACGATCACCTTTGGCTGATTCAGGTAGTGCTGCAATTCCACTTTCGTCATTGGCTTCACCGATCCGTTTATCCAGCCGATGTATCTGTCCGGTGTCTGCACCCTGCGCCATCCACCCTTCTGCTCTATAATCCGTACCGGCATCCCGAGCAGTGCTTGCGACACCAGCTCTTCACCGTAACGGGGTTCAGCACGGAGTGTCCCCACAGAGTTATAGATCACGCCCCATACCTCTTCACCCAGCTTCTTGTCAGGCAACAGGCGAATGCTGTCTTTCACATGTACCGATGCTTCCCGAGCATGTGATAACAACTCTTCATAAGCTTGCCTGCTTGTGGTCTCACCTTTCAACACTAGTGTATCATTTCGTTGAGAAGCCAATACATGAAACAACTCCACGCGTCTGTCGGGCGCATATTTTTCCTGTACTGCTTCAATGATCTGCTGCATACCTCCCTCCTGTGCCATAAAATGTAACGTTGAAAAGATCCAAAGGATAATTAAAAATATAGCTTTTCGCATCCTTCCTGTCTGCTATTTAATAATTGTGCGAAATATACAATTTTTATTTCAATTATTCAATATTGTTCTATTTGTCCTGTCAATCATGCATCGAAACGATTTGAACAAGTAGATGAGAAAACCTGTTACTGTTCATTGTGACGCTTTGCTGCATCCTATTGTATATTCTCTTCATAGTAGTGCCGACAGTTCAGTGTCCTATTTATTACTAGCAGATTTTATTTGTTTATAAATACCATTATTTCCCCTCTTATATTCATTCCATTAACAGTCATACTTAATTCACCTTCCTTAGGTACTAAATTGAAAAATCTATCGCCTTTTAGAGTAACTCCATTTCCATTGAGTATTACATGCTCTTCATCCTTTGCAGAAACTTTATATGCAACTTTTACAGCATCAGCAATTAAGTTCCTGGTCTGAACTATTAACGTATCTTTCCCTGAGCATTTAATTCTCGTAATAACAAATGGGTAGATTATAGAATAATCCAATTTCCATTTTTATCTTATGGGTGTTTCCTGATTTCTATTGAAAAAGCTTTTGAAGGATTGACACTCATTAATAATCTAATTTCATCATCGGTGAAACCATGTGATTTTAACTCCGGACAGAGTTGCTTGAAAATATTTGTAAATGGTTTTATCGTTTGAATTTCTTTTTGTGGATCATACCACCCGGCATCGTGAGAAATTAAGATTCTATCTAAAATTCCATTTCTTTTTGCAAACAAGATTTTTTCAATATATTTTTCCAATTCCCAGCCTAATCCATCAAGACTTATCCAGCATCCCATTTCTGCAGCTTTAAGATAACTCTCATTATTCTCTTCAGCCTGAGCGTGCACCCAGATGAAAGACTCTGGCGATACTCCGATTTCTTTAAGAATGTTCAATTGTGGCCATAAACCCACTGCTTTTCCCGTGTGTGATGCTATGGTTAAACCTGTTTTTAAATGAGTAAGGGCGGCAGCTTTCACCAATTTCTGATGCATGGGATGTAAAGAATCAGAATTATCAACACCAATCTTAATAAATCCAGGTTTAATAGAAGTTTGATGAATACCATACTTGTATTCATCAATCCACATTTCAGCAAGATCTTCTGCTGTCATTTCCTGCGCATACTGAGGAATAAATTTATTATTGCTGACCCCATAAAGACCGGTATTTGTAATAATCCTAACCCCTGTTTTTTTTGCAATTTTTTCAAGGAGTAATACATCTCTACCCAGGTAATTAGGTGTTGCATCTACAAAATAACTCACCTTAAATTCTTTAAGTTCCTCGAAATAAGGTATTACTTCTTTGATTATTGAATCATGATTCCATGTATCCGGTTGTATGCTATCTGCTCCAATAAAATCGACCAGTATATGCTCGTGTGTTAACCATATTTTGTCTGAGATTAATTTATGTGTGCCTTGTACATCTTCTATTAATGGCCGTTTTTCAGATAAAGTACATTCACTGCCCATTATTAATAAAAGAAAAATACAATTTATTTTTACAATCTTATTCATGGTTTTATGCATTGCTTTGTTCAACAGGAACGTCGCCAGACTCAAGTAGATAAGTAGCAAATGAATGACGCAACGAATGTACAGAAATATTTTTGTTTATGCCAACTTTTTTTTATTGCATTATTTACACAAATCAAGATGATCGGAGGATTGATTTTTAGTCGATTATATATGGAATCTCCTCTTTTTTATATATGTTTGTAAGGTAAATCAATGAATCGCAACGATGAGAACAAGTAAAAGAGAAATCCTGTTACTGTTCTTTGTGACGCTTTACTGCTGCCTGTCTGTAACCTGCACATCACAAACAGTAAACAAACAAAAAGAAAAAGCGAATACCCATATGGCCGACTCATCCCAAAACAAATACGAGAAAGCGGTGATACTCTCCAAAGAACTGAAAAGGAAAGGGATCAGGGATGAACGGGTGTTGGCGGCTATTGCCACTGTTCCCAGGGAGAA
>JAENWZ010000123.1 GCA_016649795.1 Proteiniphilum sp.
ATCACATCAGCACATCAGCATATCAGCACATCAGCCAATCACCACATCAGCACATCAGCATATTAGCACATTAGCATATTAGCATATTAGCCTATTAGCATATTAGCCTATTAGCATATTAGCCTATTAGCAAATTAGCCTATTAGCAAATCAATTTATTCCGTTTCTCTTTAGCAGCGCCTCAATGGAGGGCTCCTGTCCGCGAAAACGTTTGTAGAGAATCATCGGATCTTTGGTGTTGCCTCTCTCCAGGATATTCTTTCTGAACGAAGCAGCTGTCTCCCTGTCGAAGATACCATTCTTCTTGAAGAGCGAGAAGGCATCGGCATCCATCACCTCGGCCCACTTGTAACTGTAGTAGCCGGCAGCGTATCCTCCGGAGAAGATATGTCCGAAAGAGGTGGACATGCAGGCTTCGGGAACGATGGGCAACAGCTGTACGCGCTCCATCGCCTCCTGCTCAAACGCGCGCACATCGCCATCGAACGGTTTCTGTTGAGAGTGCCACGCCATATCGAGGTAGCCGAACGAGAGCTGGCGCAGTGTAGCATAGCCGGCGTTGTAGTTGGAGGCATCTACGATCTTCTGCAGCAGCGCTTCGGGCATCTTCTCACCTGTCTCGTAGTGGAAGGCGAACCTGTCGAGGTACTCTTTCTCAACCAGCCAGTTCTCCATGATATGTGAGGGCAGCTCCACGAAATCACGGTAGACACTTGTACCCGAGAGAGTCTCGTAGGTACTCTTCGCCAGTATACCGTGGAGGGCGTGACCAAACTCATGGAGGAATGTCTCCACCTCATCGAAGGTGAGCAGCGCCGGCTTGCTGTCGGTGGGACGGGTGAAGTTCATCACGATGGTGACGTGGGGACGGCTGTCAATACCATCCTTCACGTACTGACTCTTGAAGGAGGACATCCATGCGCCCGAACGTTTCCCGTCGCGGGGATGGAAATCGGTATAGAGAACGGAGAGGAAGTCGCCGTTCTCATCCAGCACATCGAACGCTTCCACCTCAGGGTGATACACATCAATTTCGGGGTTCTTTACGAACTGCAGACCGTAGAGGTCCGTGGCCAGCCCGAAGACGCCCTTCTTCACGTTCTCCAGCTCGAAGTAGGGACGGGTCATCTCATCGTTCAGCTCGAAGCGGTGATCTTTCAGCTTGTCGGCATAGAAGCTCCAGTCCCAGGGTTGTATCTCTATAGGTGTTCCTTCCATCTGCACGGCGAACTGCTGCACCTCTTCTACCTCCTTACGGGCGACGGGAGCGAACGCTCCGGCGAGCTGATCGAGCAGGGCGAAGACAGCATCGGCGCTCTTCGCCATCCTGTTCTTCAGCACATAGTCGGAATAGCTATTATATCCCAGCAGGTTGGCAATCTCCAGGCGGAGGTTGACGATCTGCTGCACATTTTTTTTATTGTCGTACTCCCCACCCTTCACACTCTTGGTGTTGTATGCCATATAGAGTTTCTCGCGCAGGTCGCGGCGGGTGGAGTATTTCATAAAGCCGATATAGCTGGGTGCGGAGAGATCGAACATCCACCCTTCCTTGCCTTTGGCTTTCGCCTTGGCTGCAGCGGCATCGGTCAGGCTCTCAGGCAGTCCCGCCAGGTCGGCCTCGTCGGTGAGCAACATCTCATAGGCATTGGTCGCACGCAGGTTGTTCTGCCCAAAGTCGAGTGTTGCCTTGCTCAGCTCCATCGAGAGAGCACGGTACTTCTCCTTCCCCTCGGGCGAGAGCGTGGCACCGCTGTTCTCGAAACTTTCGAAGTATTTTTCTACAAGGCGGATCTGCTCGGGTGTGAGTCCGGAACTGTCGCGCCTGTCGTAGACCGCTTTCACCCTTTTAAAGAGCGCCTCATTGAGGTTGATATTGTTGGAGTGCTCCGACAGTTTCGGACTGAGGCGCTGCGAGATCTCCATCATCTCGTCGTTGCTCTCTGAACCCAGCAGGTTGAAGAAGACACTGCTCACACGGTTCATCATCTCTCCGGAATGCTCCATCGCCTCGATCGTATTTTGGAACGTGGGAGCCTCAGAACTGGTGGCAATCAGGTCGATCTCAGTCTGATTCTCCGCAATCGCTTTATCGAAAGCCGGTTCGTAGTGCTCTATCCTGATTTTGCTGAAAGGAGCTGTAGCGTGTGGTGTGGCATAAGGTTTGAAAAACGGATTCTCCTGTGCCGGGGCAGTAGTCATCATCATTACAGAAAAAAATGTTAATAGGGTTTTCTTCATAAAATTTTCTTTACATTTGTGGTAAACATAATGGGAACAAAGATACATTTTTTTTGCAATTTCCAAACAACAGAAAGGGGATCACTGAGAGCTGAAAGCTGACTGCTGAGTGCTGATAGCTGAAAGCTAAAACCTAAACCGCTGAAAGCAACATCAACCCCAGCGAAAAAGCTGATCGCTGACTGCTTAAAGCTTACCGCTGTCCGCTTATGTTCGTTTCCAGTAAGTTCGCTTTTTGTAAGTTTGTTTTTTGTAAGTTTTCTAAAAAAGTATATCTTTGCCATATCAATGAAAACAGTACCATTTACATACGGTCGCGTGACAGAACGGGATGATTTTACCAACCGGGCTGCTGAGATTGCCTTATTGAAGCGTAATTTCGCGGCAGGTGTAAACACGATCCTGATCTCCCCGAGAAGATGGGGAAAGAGCTCTCTCCTTAAAATTGCAGCAGAGGAAACGGTACTCGAAAACCCTGATATCCGCATATGCCATATCGATATTTTCAATATGCGCAGTGAGCACGAATTTTACCTGGGACTTGCCAACGGTATATTGAATGCAATATCATCCAAATGGGAGGAATTTGTGCAGCATACCAAACTATTTTTATCGGGACTCATTCCAAATGTTACCTTTTCACCTGATAAGCAGACCGGGGTATCGTTTGGTGTGGGATGGGAAGAAATTCAACGTAATCCGGACGAGATACTGGATCTTGCCGAAAAGATCGCCAGTCGGAAAAAAATAAAAATGATAGTCTGTATCGATGAATTCCAGTCGCTGACATCATTTAAAGAACCACTCTTATTCCAAAAGAAGCTTCGTTCGCACTGGCAAAACCACAGTCGTGTGACCTACTGTCTGTACGGAAGTAAACGTCATATGCTGCTCGATGTCTTCTCTAATCCCTCTATGCCTTTTTATAAGTTCGGGGAATTGATTTATCTGAAAAAAATTAATACTGAAGAGTGGGTTTCTTTTATTCAAAAGCGTTTCTCTGATACGGGTAAGCAAATAAATGAGAGCGATGCCGGGTTGATTGCCCTGCTTGCAGACAATCACTCTTACTATGTTCAGCAACTGGCACAACAAACATGGTTCAGAACCAAACGGGTTTGCAATAAAACGTGCATCGTTTCGGCACGGGAAGAGATCACAGATCAGTTGAGTCTGCTCTTTGCCACTATCACGGAACGCTTTTCAGCTAAACAACTGGGTCTACTCCATGCGATTCTCTCTGGAGAAGAGCAGCTTACCTCACAAAGCACACTGCATAAATACAGACTGGGCACTTCAGCCAATGTCGTTCGCGTGAAAAGAGGATTGATTGAATCGGAAATTATTGATGATACCGGACAGGAACTCAGCTTCCTCGATCCAATCTATAAATACTGGCTTGAAACTTATTTTTTTAAGCTGAAAGCTAACAACCAAACCGCTGAAAGCAACATCAACCCAGCTAAAAAGCTGATAGCTGACCGCTGACAACTAAATACTAAACGAATAAAACATGGCAACAACTGACAAGACCAGTGAGAAGACAACAACTACCCAAACAAGAAGCAAGGCCAAAGCCATTGCTGCAGGGGCCAAGAAAAACTTTATCCTCGACACCAATGTGATCCTGCATGATTACGACTGCCTAGAGAACTTCGAAGAGAACGATATCTACATCCCGTTTATCGTGCTGGAGGAGCTGGATAAGTTTAAGAAGGGACGTGATCAGATCAACTTCAACGCCCGTGCTTTCGTACGCGAGCTGGATCTGATTACCGATGATGACCTCTTCACCAATGGCGCCGAACTGGGAGTGGGCAAGGGTAAGCTTTACATCGTGAATGCATTACAGAACAACAAGAAGATCAACGATGCTTTTCCCGAAAAGATACCCGACAATCGTATTCTCGCCGTAGTTTCTGAAGTTGCCGATAAACATCCGGAGATGAAAACTATCCTGGTATCGAAAGATATCAACCTGCGGATGAAAGCACGCTCTCTGGGCATGCTGGCAGAAGATTATATCAACGACAAGGTGACCAACATCGATATATTTGATCAGGGTGAAGTGGTGATTGAAGGAGTTAACCCCGACCTGATCGACAAGATCTACGCACAGCCTTCAGGGGTGGATATGGATGAGTTCACCTTCGAGACACAGATCGATCCCAACCAGTGCTTCGTCCTCAAGAGCGAGCGCAACAGCGTACTGGCACGGTTCAATCCTTTCACACAGAAGATCACCAAGGTGGCCAAGGAGACCAACTTCGGCATTCAGCCGCGCAACGCGGAGCAGACCTTCGCACTGGAGATACTGAACGACCCGGATATCAAGCTGGTGGGCCTCACCGGAAAAGCAGGTACGGGCAAGACCCTGCTGGCACTGGCAGCGGCATTGAAGCAACACAATGTATACAGTCAGATACTGCTGGCCCGCCCTATCGTTTCACTGTCGAACAAAGATCTGGGGTATCTACCGGGGGACGAGAAGCAGAAGATCGCTCCCTATATGCAGCCGCTGTTCGACAACCTCAACGTGATCAAGTCGCAACTGGGACAGAACAGTGGCGACCTGAAACTGATAGATGATATGCAGAAGTCGGGACAGCTGGAGATAGAGGCACTGGCATTCATCCGCGGACGGAGTCTCACAGAGACCTTCTGCATCATTGATGAAGCACAGAACCTTACCCCACATGAGGTGAAGACCATCATCACCCGCGCCGGAGAGAAGACCAAGATGGTGTTCACGGGCGACCTGCAGCAGATAGACTCACCCTACCTCGATACGCAGTCGAACGGACTGGCTTACATGATCGACAAGATGAAGGGACAGAACCTCTTCGGACATGTGAACCTGGTGAAGGGCGAACGAAGCGAGCTGTCGGAACTGGCAAGTAATATCTTATAGAATGCAGAAACCTACCATACCCAAGGGGACGCGTGATTTCTCGCCCGAAGAGATGGCGAAGCGCAACTATATTTTCGACACGATTAAAGATGTGTATCGGCTTTACGGCTTTCGCCAGATTGAGACACCGGCGATGGAGAACCTCACCACGTTGATGGGAAAGTATGGCGAAGAGGGGGACAAGCTGCTCTTCAAGATCCTTAACTCGGGGAATTTCCTCACTAGTATGACCAGCGAAGAGATAGAAGAGGGCAACTCGGTGAAGACGGCCAACAAGATATCGGAGAAGGGATTACGCTACGACCTGACCGTACCCTTCGCGCGCTATGTGGTGATGCATCGCAACGAGATCACATTTCCCTTCAAGCGCTACCAGATACAACCCGTATGGCGGGCAGACCGTCCCCAGAAGGGGCGCTACCGCGAGTTCTTCCAGTGCGATGCCGACATTGTGGGGTCGGACTCACTGCTCAACGAGGTGGAGCTGGTGCAGATCATGGATGTGGTGTTCACACGCCTGGGCATACGTGTCTCGGTGAAGCTGAACAACCGCAAGATCCTCTCGGGCATCGCGGAGATCATCGGCGAGGCGGACAAGATCACCGACATCACCGTGGCGATAGACAAGCTGGACAAGATTGGTCTGGAGAAGGTGAACGAGGAGCTGGCAACGAAAGGGATCGCTAAGGAAGCGATCGATAAGCTGCAGCCGATCATCCTGCTGAGCGGAACGACGCAGGAGAAACTGGATAGATTAAAAACAGTGCTGGTATCCTCCGAAACAGGAACGAAAGGTGTGGAGGAGATGGAATATATCTTTTACAAAACCGGTGCTCTCTCGCTGAAGAACGAGGTGACCCTCGATCTGACGCTGGCACGGGGACTCAACTACTATACAGGAGCTATTATAGAGGTGAAGGCACTGGATGCGGAGATAGGGAGCATCACCGGCGGCGGCAGGTACGATAACCTGACCGGCATCTTCGGCCTGACCGGGGTCTCCGGTGTGGGTATCTCATTCGGGGCGGACCGCATCTACGATGTGCTGAACCAACTCGGTCTCTTCCCCGAAAGCTTCGCACACAGCACCGACCTGCTCTTCGTCAATTTCGGGGAGAAGGAGGCAGACTACCTGCTGCCCCTGGTTACACAACTACGACAATCGGGCATCTGCTGTGAGCTCTATCCTGAGGCGGCGAAGATGAAGAAACAGCTCTCCTATGCCGACAGCAACCATATTCCCTTTGTGGCGATGGTGGGTGAAAACGAGATGAAGGAGGGTAAGATCACCCTCAAGATTATGCGCACAGGAGAACAGAAGAGCGTCACCCTGCAGGAGCTGAAGGAAGAGGTTCAACAATAATGGATCTCACTCTTATCGTATTACCGTCGATGTGAAGGTAATACGATAAGAGTGAGATCCATTATTGTTGAACCTCTTCCTTCAGCTCCTGCAGGGTGACGCTCTTCTGTTCTCCTGTGCGCATAATCTTGAGGGTGATCTTACCCTCCTTCATCTCGTTTTCACCCACCAT
>JAENWZ010000417.1 GCA_016649795.1 Proteiniphilum sp.
GAAAAATAAACAAGCGATCTTTTACATTTTGCAGGTTTTTGTGCTTTCCGGTATAAGTTTTCAGGGATGAATCAGGATTAAGTGAAGGTTCTGTGATCGCTTATTCTTGACTAAATGACATATCCTACCCTGTGCACCTTTAGGCGCATATAGGACAGATAGTTAAAGTTGGTAATGAGTCTGTATGGAAGTGGCTTCCGGCGGAGAACGTATGGGAGGCAGTTTTCTGATTCTAATCATTTGACCCGTTTTACAGACCGGACAACAACAAGGATTTATACCGGTAAGTCTTTCGAAACGTTCAATGTTCGATTCAATCGTTTTCCGGGATTTTGATTTGTTATCACCCTCTGATTCATCTTCTACCCTGAACTTGATTCCCGGATTCCGTTTTACCGTGTGGTTGTAAATACCGTAACGTCGGATTTTTACAAATCTACGTGGAAGAATGTGCCGGGCAAATCTGCACAGGAACTCAACACCATCGAGCGGGATACACTTTTTAGCCGCTCCTTGTCGGTAATCCCTGGCAACAAAGATTACTTTTCTATCGGTGATATTCACAATACGGTGGTTAGTAATGGCTACCCGATGGGTATATTGCCCCAGGTATCTTACCACATGTTCAGCACTTGCCATCGAAGGCTGGCAGTGTACCACCCAGGGAGTGTATATGCGCATTGAATCTGATCATTGAAGAGCGTCAACTGGTTTTGTTTGCGCAAGGCGCGTTTTGAGGCTGTCCGGGAACTTTGCTTTAAACGCACTGCTCATCTGATGAACAGGATAAAGGAACTTCCCCCCATGACCGATGTTTTTCCATCGGCCATCCAGGGAGTATCCGGCAGCCGGGACAAGACAATGGATATGCGGATGTAGTGAGAGATTCTGCCCCCATGTGTGAAGCACGGCTATCGCTCCGGTCTCGACACCATAGTGCGAGTATCCAAAGCTGTTCAGGGTGTGCCAGACGGCTGAAAAAAACAGGTTGTAGAACATCCTTCCATTATGCAGGCAAAGGACGTTTAAATGATGGGGCACAGTGAAGACAATGTGATAAATCCCACTGCTGTCAGCCAACGGCACAACACGATCTTTCTTGTACTTGCTCTGACGGATATGGATGGTTTTACGCTCAAAGTCGATATCTGAGATCTTCAGATTAATCACTTCCTGTCCTCTCAATCCGGCTGAATAAATCAATGTGA
>JAENWZ010000103.1 GCA_016649795.1 Proteiniphilum sp.
ATTATGTGCCGTAATGGAGCCCACCCATGGAGCAGCCTCCTCTGCTCCATGGGTGGGCTCCATTACGGCACATAATGTTACCGGATATGTCACTGATGCACCCTATATCCATCGTTTGGATGACGGTACGCTTATTATGCTCTGGTCCAGTTTCGACAAGCAGGGGATCTATGCAATAGGGCAGGCAAACTCAACCAGTGGTGAGATAACCGGACCCTGGCAGCATGAACCCATACCTTTGAATTCAGATGATGGGGGACATGCCATGTTATTTAAAGACCTGAACGGGAAGCTAACAATAGCATATCACTCTCCAAATAGTAAAAACTGGAGTGTATCCATAAAAGAGGTTACTTTGCAAGGAAAAAAAGTGATCTTGGGCAATTGATCTCCTTTAAGATCGGTAATGACGATGATGATGAAGAAATTAATAATACTGCTGATGGTTGTGGTTACAATCGCTGCAGATATGATTGCAGCAGATACCACACGTGTGATTCTGTTTACAATAGATGGTCTGCATTGGCGTGCTCCGGAAAAATTAAGAATGCCTCTATTCAACGCATTGAAAGAGGAGGGTACCTATATCAGAAAATCCTATATGATTATCCCTCATCATCCCACGGTGGGGGATTACAGCAAATACAACAGTTGCTCTTTCCCCAATCCCGTGCTGCACCAGGGGTCTCTCTTTATCAGCCCTGAAAACAGGATGCTGCAGGAGACTGTTTCCACACACTATCAGACAGCATTTGTAGTGAATACACCTGCTTATCGTTCTGTTTCGAGGGGTTTTACAACAGCCATTATGGACTCCCATCTCTCCGACAAAGAGGTGGTGGATAACGCAATTGCCCTGCTCGAGCAACAGGATTTCCGGTTTATGCGGATCCATCTTCAATCTCCCGGAACCATGGGGGAGTCGGTAGCTCTGCACAGTGCTGATAAATCCTACAGTAACAACATCTGGGCAAACGGATCGCCCTATATCGATGCCATCGAAAAGGCAGACAGGCTTCTTGGAGCGTTTATCACCTACCTCAGGGAATCGGGCAAATGGGAGAATACCATACTGATTGTTACTTCCGATCACGGACAGAGTAACAACGGGTGGCATCCCATGCTGGATGAGAACAGCTGGACAACACCGTTGCTTTTTGTTGGAAAAGGGATCGCCCGGCAAAGGGAGCTGCCCTATTTTGAACATACCGACCTGGCACCAACAATATTGTGGCTATTGGACATGCAGGGTGTTAATGAGAGCGGAGGTGAAGGCAATATAATCAAGGAGATAAGAGATAATTTGAATCCCGCAGGTTTTGATCATCCACGGTATGTGAAAATTATCAATGAACAAATCAGAGAGTACGCTATTCTCCATGCGAGAATAACACTGGCTTCAGTAAATAATTACGCTCTGGCAAATTTTATCGCTTCTCTCGATAACCAGAACTTAACACCAGAACCTTTCTATCACCAGGATCGGATGATGGAGTGGCACAAAGCCGGTTCAACCCGGCATCTGACTGAAGCAAATGAATTGATCCTATCCCGCATGAGGGAAATTTTAAAATAAACATTGTATGAAATTCCAACACAAACAACGTTCCATCATTGTAAATTTCATTTTGAAATTTAGTTTGCTGTTTATATCTTTTTTAATTACTGTTGCACTCTATGCCCAGGATACTTTTCAAATTGAGAAGCAGAAAGCTTTTGAAGCTGTATTTGGTGAAGCGGTGATACTCGATCCCGTTATGGTGGAGAAGGTGAAGAGTGACTTGCATGGTAAAAGGCATTATGTGGATACAAATGGAGATGGAAAACCTAACGAAGTGTGGTTTATAGACACTGACTCCCGCCACAATGAACGCAACCGGCCTATCCTTGTCAGAGTAATAGATGAGAATGGTAATCTTGAATATGGAAATGAACCGGATAAGCACGGCGATCTCTGGGTCGCTGACTGGCATGCCGATGGGCTGGTTGATGCGGTGATTGGTTATGAGGATACTGATGGCGACGGTGATCTGGACCGGATGGGGATGTTTTTCGTAGACCGGCGTAATGGCTTGCGTGTCTGGTGGTTTATGGATGATGGTGATGACAATATGCTCGGTTACGATATTGACTATATATACTATCAAATACCTTGCCAAAATCATTCCCATTTTGGCGGTGATGAGAGTCTTATCTCTATGTATTTTAATCCGGAGGAGCAAAAGTGGATTCCTTTTTGGGAGAACCCTTTTCTTTTTTACGATGCTGATAATGACGGTATCACAGAGGAGGTGGTACGGATAGAAGGGGAAGGGGATATTATGCGGTTTCTAAGATGGAGTTTTAATGTCAATCCCACCGAAGGAGAGCTTCGTAATTACGACGTAGGTATAACAGCTTGTGCACCGGGTTGGACTGTCACGAAGAACAGAAGCAGTGATTTCAACTTCCGTCTTACGGAGGATCAAACCGAAACCTTTCAACTGAGAGGATTCCCCACAGGATCAGTGCTGAAGCGATCCACTGCAAGGGAGAGCTTGCAATCAATGAAATGGGCACGTGTGCTGATGACATGGGATGAAATAGACCTCAACACGGCATGGGACAGGCCGGGCGACAAGATTGAGAGATGGGAGGGAATCATTTCTGCAGGATCCAACGAACCCGGGTATTATATGCCTCAGGTGGGGGGACCCGATTGCGGTCCTTACAATAAACGGTATGAGCTGGTTTTGGATCCTTCCGGCTCCAATCGTCTCTACTTTAACCCGTCAGACAAGAAGATTCACATCAGAGGAGCAGACAGAAGCTGGATCAACGTCGATTATAACGGAGACCTGCAGAGCGATATGTTTTATGCCTGGAAAGATACCGACAATGATGGGATTGTGAACCGATTGGAGATTGATCTGGACGGTGACGGGCAGGTGGACGACTGGTATAACCTCGATGTCAGAGAAATCCGGAATATCGGCTGGAACTTCAATGATTTCAATGAAATGCATATTCCTGTACTGGAGAATGAACCAGAAAATAGATATTACCTGATACAATCTCTATTTGAAGCATTGAAAAAGAACGGTTCAGCTGCCGAGATGTATCCGGTATGGAATTTTCTTCAAAACAAATTGCAGGGAGAGGGTTATACCGATGACTTGGCCAGACGCATGATCGACAGTGACGAATCGGTACTGTATTACCTCACACTGGTGCAGGATCGCCTGATTGGTGAGCTCAAGAGAAGCAACCGCGGTAAAGCCTCATTTTGGAATAGGTTCAATACTGCGAGAGGTATAGGTGATACGCAAGCCATGACGAAAGAGGTGAAACGCTTTTTTAAGACTGAACAACCAGTTGAAGATTATGATGCATGGATCACCCGTCTGCGTGCCAAAGAAGAGATACAGAGGGTTGCCTGGGACAACCAGTGGTTACCTCCCAACTGGGGTTGGGAATCGGAGAAAGCAGCTTTCCGTTTCTATGATGGTCATTTCGACCTGTTCGGTAAGCGGGTTGATACACTGATCTATCCCAGGATCAAAGAAGGAAAGAACTATCACAGAGATATCAACAAGTGGGGAATGGATATTCTCCATGTGGGTAAAACAAGTGGGATAGGAGGAGTCACACTCTATATCAACGGAGATGCATATCCCGTTAGAAACGAAAAACAACCCGGTGATCCGGTATTTACCGCAAGATTGATTTCTGAATCGAATCATAAAATTGAATTGGAATTTGTTACCGAAAATGTTGGACCGAAAAACAATCCATATACCGTCAGAATAGTCCCCTCCATCCAGACCGGAGAAAATATGTCGATGGTACGTGTGTACGTTGAGGGGGGCAATAGTAGTGATCAGGTTGAACTGGGAATCGGTTTAACCCGCCTGAACGAAGAATCCTTCTTCTGTAACGAGGAAAAAGGAACTATGGCAAATTGGGGTATACAGGAGCCGGAAATCGGTTGGATAGGCATGGGTATCTTGTTTGAATCGCACAAATATCTAAGAGTGGGGAACGACAAGGAAGAACATAGGGTTGTCGTTCGTTACGATAAAAACGAACCGGTCACCTACCATATCAAAGGAATGTGGCTGAAGGGTGAACAGTTCCCCATCTCGCTATCCCCTTCCGATTGGTTTCAAAGAGTGGAAAATACAACTCACCTACATAATGCACAATGAGTTGTAATCTCCTTTTCGGAACTATGTGAATGAGCATCTGTTGCTCGTGATCTTTTACGTTATTTTTAGAGCACTCACATGATGAGTGCTCTATAGTTTTTTGCAATGAATAAGAATCTCCGGGATAATACAAAGTATGTAGAACTTTACCAATAGTATTGGTCCTATTTGAGTTTTATTTAATGATTTTGCGATTTTTGAGGAATAGTATGCGGTAACTTATACCATTCTATCATTCTTAATACATTTCTTTGTGTTCGGCGAAAGATGCCGGATGACTGTAGTTTTTTTGATTTTGACAATCCATGGAATAATGAACAGAGTATATAGTTTTTTAACCATCATCTCTTTGCTTCTACTCTCCTTTAACTGTCAGAGGAAAGAGAGCATCTCTATGTATCAGATTGATCCGCTATATAAGGTGCTGAAAGAGCGGACCTACTTCGTTGATGAAGTGGATACGATCCTTGCCGTACGCGGAGAGGTGGCCTCCCTCCAGATCGTAGTGAAAGCAATGGAGGAGATAAGCGAGATGAAGGCTTATGTAAAAGAGATCACTGCTGAAGATGGCGTCCACGAAATTACAGACGCTGAGGCCGGCTGGGTGGGCTATGTGAGGGTGGGACGCTCCTATAGTCCCCCCTCAAGAGATATCATCCGTTCCTCTTCCGACTATTTCCCTGATCCTATTCTCACAGACTCTGCCTTCTCTGTAGAGACAGGGGAGGTGCAGCCTTTGTGGGTATCCATTCCTGTAGGAAAGTATGCCGAACCGGGCCTCTATAAAGGAACTGTTGTGATTTCCGGGGAAACAGTATCAGGTAAAAGGGTGTGGACGAAGGACTTCTATCTGCGCGTTTATCCGGTCACCCTCGGCAAGTCGCCGCTTTACGTGACCAACTGGTCTGCACATTTCAATGCTACAGCACTGAGTTATATGAACAACAATGAGCCACTGGAGCTTTATTCCGTGTTCTATTGGGAGCTGGTAGAGATGCATGCCGAAATGATGGCATCCCACCGGCAGAATGTGCATCGGATCTTTCCTGTTTGGCACACACAGTATACCTATGATGAGGGAAAATATAGTTTCGATTTTTCAAGATTTGACAAAGAGGCTGAACTGTTCGACCGCTATGGTGTCCTGGAAAGGATTGAGGGAGGACATCTGGCATGGAGGTCCGGGAACTGGGACTCGCCCTTTCATGTGGAGGTACCGTTGCCCGATGATGATACGTCAAGCACATTGCAGGCAGGGATCAATCCGCTCAAGGTGGAAAACGGAATGCGTTTTGTGAAGCTGCCTATTGAAGATGAGCGGACACAAAATTTTCTCAATCAGTTTCTGCCGGCACTCAAAGAACATCTGGCCGGTAAAGGATGGCTCGGTCGTTACATGCAACATATCGCCGATGAACCAACGGCGAAGAACTCAGATTCCTACAGGGCAATCAGTGGTTATGTCAAAAAACATCTGCCCGATGTGAAAATACTGGATGCAGTCTTAACCTCAAAAGAGTTGGCCGGAACTATCGATGTGTGGGTTCCCGTACTGGATGTGTTGCACAGAGACCATGCTTTCTATCAGGATCTGCAGAAGCAGGGGAAAGAGTTATGGTACTATACCTGTGTCGTGCCACGAGGGAATTATGCCAACCGTTTTATTGAGCTTCCGTTGATTCAGACAAGACTGCTTCACTGGATCAACTATAAATATGATGTAACAGGATACCTCCATTGGGGATTGAATTACTGGGAGAAAGATCAACTCACTATCGATGCATCGCGTGACCGCGGCAGGCTCCCAGCAGGTGATAACTGTATCATCTATCCGGGTTACAGAAAGCTCTACTCTTCCATTCGTTTTGAGGCAATGAGGGATGGTATTGATGATTACCAGTTACTTAAAATGGTGGAAAAGAAAGACCCGGCAAAAGCGAAAGCATTCGCAAACAATCTGGTACTCAATTTTGATCATTACGACAACAGTGTCACCTATTTCAGAAAGAACAGAAAACAGATGCTTGATTTTCTCTCGCAGTAATAATTTACACCCGATGATCATCAGAATATTTATCCAATGTTTCATTCAACTGATAGCTGTTCAGCTCTTCTCAGCTAACCCTATCAGCTATCGTGACTGCTCCGTATTTCAAAACGGGGACTCTCTGGTGGTCGAAAACGCACTCATCAAACGGGTTTATCTGATGAACAATGGTAATCTGATCACTCAATCTATCCTGAACAAGGAGAGCCGGTTTATCTGGCAATCCCAATCAACAAGTCCCGACATGACGCTACCGGGGTACAACGATTCCGCCACCCTTGTCTCTTTCAACAGTTATGTGGTTCCTGAAACAATGTTCCAGGAATCATTCCTGGAGACGGAAATCGTCTATTGTTTGGATGATCTTTCAGTCAGACATATCATCCGGTTGTACCCCGAAACACCGGTCGTGGGCAATGATTTCTATTTCAAGGGTGAATCTCAAAATAACGGGTGGTATGATAAGCAGTTTATAGATAATCAGTTGAAAGATGTTCGGTTTGTGGCTTCCGGAAAAGCAGCATCCCATCTTCCCGTTTTGGAGAGTGTCTCCTTTGGTGGTAAACACTGGCAGTACAAGACCATCAGTCTGTTTGAGATGACCGATCATCTCAATAGCCTGGTTTTAGTGAATGATTACCAGGCATACAACGAACGGCTTTACAAGGGAAACCTGCTCTTTGCACTAAACAACGAAAATGAGGAGGGGTTCTTTCTGCTGAAAGAGTCCCCATCCTCTCTGGCACAGTTGAAGTACCCCACTGCCGATTTTCTCGCCTCCTACGGGAAGATCAGGGTGATCGGGCTGGGGATAGATGAAAATGATATTCGTCCGGATGTATGGACCAGTGGCTATTCGACTGTTCTTGGGCTCTTTTCAAAAAATGAGTACAATGCCCTCACCAGCTTAAAAACATACCAATCCCGTATCAGAAAGGTGATTCCTGAAAGAGATGAGATGATCATGATGAATACATGGGGCGATCGCGGGGTGGGCGAGCGTATCAATGACGCATATATCCTCAGGGAGCTGGCGCTTTGTCACCGGTTAGGAGTGACCCATTTCCAGATTGATGATGGCTGGCAAACAGGTAAAAGTCCAGCAACAACACAGAGTGGTTCGTTCGATAACATCTGGGAAAGATCTGATTACTGGAAGCCCGATCCGAACAATTTCCCCAACGGACTGAAGCATGTTGTTGAAAAGGGAGATGAGCTGGGGGTGGAGGTCTGCATCTGGTTCAATCCAAGCTATACCGATAACTATGTCGATTGGAAACGGGATGCGGAAGCATTGATTTATTTAAACCGTCAGTATGGTATCAGG
>JAENWZ010000333.1 GCA_016649795.1 Proteiniphilum sp.
TATCTGTTTGAATGTTCTGTATGATGGATACAATTACAGCACAAATTCCATAAACGAACGAATATTTTTTTAATTTTGTGACACGAGCATGTGAATCATTCATACACAATATTGAGAAAAATAATATAATCGTATGAAACAACATTGCTTGTACATTCACACAACAGATTGAAAAACAAGCCGGACATAACAAATCTATCGAACGACGAATTGTTTGAACTTTGTAAAAAGGAAGAACAATTGGTCTTCTTCGGCGAGTTATACCGCCGTTATATCCCGATGGTGTACGGATTGTGCCTGAAATACCTTGCCAACGGGGCTGATGCGCAAGATGCCGTGATGGATTTGTTTGAAGATGTTTCTCAAAAGATAAAGCGGTACGAGATACAAAATTTCCATACGTGGCTCTATAGCGTTGCGAAGAACCATTGCTTGCTGCGGTTAAGGAAAGAAAATAAGGCGTTTTTTGTTCAATTTGAGGAGGCAGTTATGGAAAACGGCAGTTTTTTTACTCTATTGGACAGAGAGAAGTCGGACGATGAAGAAGTATCGGCATTGGCATTTTGTATGAATGAGCTGGGTGAAGAACAGCGGAGAAGTATTGAGTTCTTTTATTACCAGGAGAAATCATATGCCGATATTGTTACTATGACAGGGTACACACTTGATAAAGTGAAGAGTTACATTCAGAACGGGAAAAGAAATTTAAAGAATTGTGTAAAGCGGATATTGGAAGCGCAACCGAATCGTTGAACAATTCAACAACAGAACAAATTACACAAAAGTAGATGCGCCGGAGCAAATAACAAAGCAGACGAGGTGAACTTTAAAGAATACATACAGGGACAACGGCACGGAAAGAAAGCCAACCAATGGGAACGTAAGGCGATGGACGATCCTTTCCTGCAGGACGCCATCGACGGATATGATTCGGTGGAGGATGATCATCTCTCTGTTATCGAAAAGCTGGAAAAACGTGTTTCACCCACTCGAAGAGGTATCAGCAGACCTCTTTGGATATGGGCTGCCGCAGCTGTGATTGTGCTGCTTACCGGGATCCCCCTTCTACTCCTTCCTCCCGGAACAAAAGAGGAGGTTACGGTAGCATCATCCGAAATAATTCAACAGACAAAAGAGATTACTCCTACTGCCGCTCCAAAAGATTCAGTGCTGGTGGCGGACAATTCAGAACAACCATCCATCGTTCAGTCGCCTGACGTTGGTGAAGAAATGGCTGAATCGGTTGAAACGGTTGTGGAGATCACTGTGAACGAGGATATCCAGGTGGCCACAGTACCACAGGTAATGATGGCGAAATCGGACTTTCGGGAATCAAAAGATAATAGTGAGCAACTGCTTGCAACGGGGCGTTTGGTGGACGAGACAGGCCTGCCTATAATCGGAGCCACTATCCAACTCAGGAACAGCAGCCTGGGTGTTGTGACGGATATGGACGGAAAATTCAGGCTGAAAGTCCCTGCCAATGCTGATTCTACTTTATTGGCATCGTTTATTGGAATGAAACAGAAGGAAATTCCGGTGAAAGAGAATGTGGGTGACATTATACTGCAATCTGATGATCTGGCCCTCAATGAGGTTGTTGTTGTAGCATTCGGAAAGCAGAAAAAGGAGAGCATAATAGGTTCCGCAGCAGAGATCGATTTCGATGCAAAAAGAGATCCCAATAAAAAATCAGATTCCGTGACAAGAATGGGTTTCGTTGAAAGTACAGCTTCCGTAGCATCCGTATCCAATCAGCCTGTATTCGGCATAAAAGAATTTACCGACTATTTCAGGAAACATTACGATAAAAAAATCTGTGAAGAAGAGGCTATTGCATTTGTTGTGACGTTTTTTATCGACACCTATGGACATCCGGGAAGGATTCACATCAAAGAAAACACCTGTCCTGCAATGGAGACCGAAATAAAAAGACTATTGCTCGGCTCTCCGCCATGGTCAGAAGTAAGCCGGGAAGTAACATTAAAAATTGAATTATAATCCTTATGTCAATTGATAAATTCTATACACTCCGTGAGGAGAGAGCCAATTATCTGACGCACGGTTTCGCACTGCTGATTAGCA
>JAENWZ010000161.1 GCA_016649795.1 Proteiniphilum sp.
GAGAACAGCCACGAATCGTTCCATAGATCCGAACGGTGCACGGTGGATCATCACGGGACGATGCTTCTGGTTATCTGCTCCGGTGTACTCCAGCTCGAACCGTTCGGGCAGGTTGTAGTCCACCTGGATGGTTCCCAGTTGCCAGCGCCGTCCGAGGGCATCTTCCACCATGAAATCGAGTTTTGGCCCGTAGAATGCGGCTTCACCGAGCACCACCTTTGCTTTCAGTCCTTTCTCTTCACATGCTTCCACGATGGCACGTTCGGCTCTCTCCCAGTTCTCATCAGATCCGATATATTTCTCCCTGTTATTGGGATCACGAAGTGATATCTGCGCTTCGAAATGCTCGAAATCCAGCGCTTTGAAGATGATGAAAATAATATCCACCACCTTCAGGAACTCCTCTTTCACCTGATCGGGTGTACAGAAGATATGTGCATCATCCTGGGTGAAACCGCGCACACGGGTCAATCCGTGCAGCTCGCCACTCTGCTCATAACGATAAACGGTACCGAATTCGGCCAGCCGCATCGGCAGATCCTTGTATGAACGCGGAAATGTTTTATATATCTCGCAGTGGTGAGGACAGTTCATCGGTTTCAACAGGAACTCTTCCCCCTCCTCAGGTGTATGTATAGGTTGAAATGAATCTTTCCCATATTTCGCATAATGTCCCGAGGTAACATACAACTGCTTGTGTCCGATATGCGGTGTGATCACCTGTTCATAATCGAATTCGCGTTGTATCTTCTTCAGGAAATCCTCCAGACGCATACGTAACTGCGTTCCCTTTGGCAACCACAGGGGAAGACCTGCACCTACTGTCTGCGAGAAAGCAAACAGCTGGAGCTCTTTCCCTATTTTCCTGTGGTCTCTCTTCTTCGCCTCTTCGAGCATCACCAGATACTCATCGAGCATTTTCTTTTTCGGGAAGGTGATACCGTAGAGTCGTGTCAGCTGAGGACGTTTCTCATCGCCGCGCCAGTAGGCCCCTGCGGATGATAGCACCTTCACTGCCCTGATATAGGAGGTATTGGGTAAATGAGGTCCGCGACAGAGATCGGTAAAACTTCCCTGTGTGTATGTGGTGATGGTGCCATCTTCCAGTTCGCTGATAAGCTCCACTTTGTAGTGCTCATCCCTTTCGGAGAACATCTTAACAGCATCGTTTTTGGAAATGCTTTTTCGTTGAATCTCCTCCTTCGCGGCGATCAGCTCCATCATCTTCTTTTCAATGGCGGGGAAATCGGCCTCTTTAATGGAGACACCCTCACCCGGATCCACATCGTAGTAGAATCCGTTCTCAATGGCCGGTCCGATGCCGAACTTGATGCCGGGATAAAGCTCCTGCAAAGCTTCGGCCATCAAATGTGCCGAGGAGTGCCAATAGGCATGCTTGGCCTCATCGTCATCCCATTTTAAGAGGTTAACCGCAGCATCCTCCTCAATAGGACGTATCAGATCCCATGTCTCACCATTCACGTTTGCTGCAAGCACCTCTTGTGCAAGTCGCTGACTGATGCTCTGCGCTATCTCTAATCCGGTAACTCCTTTTTCATATTCCCTTACAGATGCGTCGGGAAATGTAATTTTAATCATGCTATGTTGTTCTAAATAACTTTTTTTCTCTTATTCGAATGCAAATGTAGTGATTTTGTGATATATGAAAGAGCAATTTCAGGAGAATTTTGCAAAATGCTGGAGACCAGGCAAACTATTACTGCATCCTTTTAATGATGCTGTAAGACTGTACAATACCCAACTCTCCGGCTTTACGGAGATCGTCGAGACCAGGCGCAGTCTCACCAATAGAGAGTCGTGATATACCGCGGTTGAAATAGGCTTCTGCGAACTGAGGCTCCAGCTCAATGGCTTTTGTATAATCGGCAATCGCTGCTCGGTAATCTTTCTCCAGGCTGAATATCTCAGCCCGGTTATAATAAGCATAGATAAATTCGGGATTCAACCGGATGATCTCTTCATACTCCTTCAGTATCTCTTCATACTCTATCGATTTTGTGGAGATCTCGGGCAATTTCAATTTGCCGGGTATATTGGCCAATTCAGGCAGATCGATCACTGATCCTTTATCCATCATCAGCGACTCCTCCTGCAAACGGTCGTACTCCAGCTGTTTGGAGCGAACAACCGCACGGGCAAAATGAGCCACCAACATGTCCGGATTCAATTCAAGCACCCTGTTTATATCCTTCAATGCGTTCTCATAATCCTGCACAAGCATAAAATCCATTCCCCTTCCGAAATAGAGCGCTGCATTGCCGGGCTCCCCCTCAAGCCTCCTCGAGTAGTTGCCGATAGAGCGGAAATGTGTTTGTATCTGCAGCTCATTCAATGGTGCTTCTAAGGTCGTCACCTTCAGGATCCAGGTCAGATCGAGCTCATTGTTGGCTCTCTCCATTGTTTCGGAGAAATATACAGGCCGGCGCACTTCATATTCACTCTCATAATAGGTGAGCACGAATCTGGGTTCCAGCTCTACCGGTGCATTCATATTCTGCACCTTCCCTCTGCTCTGCCGCTGGTATTTGGACTTTTGCGAACTCTCATCTCCGGCCACCACCAGCAGGTTGAACTTGTCAATATTCTGGTCGGTCTCCTCACGTGTATCTTTCGACTCACCCTCTTCACCCGCACGCTTGAATGGTTCGGGGTTCTCTGTGGCTACCTTGCGTGCTCTCGACTCTTCGGTACGGGCAAGCATATAATCGTTTTCAGCACCGCGAAGATCGTTCAGATCCCGTTTCAGCTGTGAACGCATATAATAACCTGTGAAATATTCGGGATGGGCACGGAGCACTACGTTCAAATCGTCCAAAGCTCCGGCTTTGTTGCCTATCTCATTTTTCAGCACAGCCCTGTTCAGGTAGGCTATGGTATTCTCCGGCTCCAGCTCAATCACCTTATCGAAATCGCGAATGGCACGGTTGTTATCTGCTACCTGCGCACGTAACAACCCACGGTTAAACCGGGCGATAAGGTTGTTCTCATCCATCTCTATCACCCTGTCGTAATCGGCCATCGCACCGCGCAGGTCGTTCAGGTTATACTTTACCAGCCCCCTGTTAATGTAGTTCCCGTTGAAATAGGGATCGAGGCGTATGGCTTCATCCAGATCGGCAAGCGCCTTGTTATAGTCTTTCTGTTGGAAGTAGAGCAGTCCCCGGGCGGAGAACGACTGGGAGGTGTAGGGATCAATTTCGATCGCCTTGTTCAGGTCGGCCATCGCGTTGGTGGTATCATTCAGCTCCAGGTACATCTGTGCACGGGTGAGGTATCCTGGAGTGTAATCGGGAAAACGGCGAAGGAGCACATCGAAAAACTTCTCCGCGACTTCATGCTGCTCCATCTCGATATTGACGATACCCATATTGACGAGCGTGATCCTGTCCTCAGGGAAAAACTCCAGGCTTCGCTGGTAATCGGTGGCAGCAAGATCGTACTTTTCCTGATTCTGCCGCGCGGCACCACGCAGCTGATAGGCAGCTGTATAATAAGGATTGCGCAGCAGACAGTCGGACGCATCCTCTTCCGCTCCCTTGAAATCATCGAGCATGAACTTCGCCATCGCCCTGAAATAATAGGGGTCGGCAAGATAGGGCTTGGCCGTGATTACCTGATTGAAGTACTGTATTGCCAGCACGTAATCCTCAAAATACAACGCGTTCTTACCAATCATCATCACACGGTCTGTATTCACCTGTGCTGTTGCCGACAGTGACGAGATCATGATCAGAGCTGCTATGATAAATTTTTTCATACTTGGTCCTTTGATGTGCGAATATATGGAATTTTCTGCATTTAGTCGCAGAAAACCTCTGTATAAGAGTGATTCTTTCCTGATTCGTTTAACAGGAGGTTTTTAAAAAATGTTATATTGTCTGCACAATCCGACTGCCGCAATCCTCTTCACGAATAGATATTTTCACAGTGTTCACCGGTAAAACCTGTTCAACCAGCTCAGGCCACTCGATAAAGCAGAGGCTGCCGCTGTAAAAATAATCTTCATAACCGAAATCATAAACCTCTTCGAGCTTGTTTATCCGGTAAAAATCGAAATGATAGATCGAGCTCCCGTTCTTGTCTTTGTACTCATTGATGATGGCAAAGGTAGGACTTGCCACGGTCTCCTTCACACCCAGCTCTTCACAGATTGCTTTGATGAAGGTGGTTTTTCCGGCACCCATGCTCCCGTAAAAAGCAAAGACCTTGTGATCACCCATCTTCCCGATGAATTCCCGGGCAGCTGACTGAATCCGCGATAAATCATTTATTTCTATCTCCATAAATAACTATTTTGGTGTGAGCGTGATGAAGGGTATAAGCATCTCCTCCATGGAGATGCCCCCATGTTGATAGCTGTTCTCATAGTGTGCTACGTGATGGTTGTAATTGTTGGGATATACAAAAAAATCGTTGTCCGTCGCAAAGATGTAGCGCGTGCTCATGTTGGGTGAGGGCAACCCGAAATTCGCCGGATGAAGGATGTCGAACAGCTTCCTTACATCATACCCCAGGCTCCTGCCCAGTTTGTAGCGGAGATTGACGTTGGTCTCTTTGTCACCCAGCACCTTCACCCCGTTTTTCACCCTGATGGCACCATGGTCGGTAGTAAGCACCGCTTTATATCCTTTCCCTGCTATCATCTTCAGCAAGGTGAGCAATGGTGAGTGCATGAACCAGGTGCGGGTGAGCGAACGGTATGCATCCTCATCAGTTGTCAGTTCACGTATCATCTTCGAATCTGTTCTGGCATGTGACAACATATCGATAAAATTGAAAACCAAGACATTGAGATCCCTCTTCTCCAGCTCCTGAAATCGGGTCACCAGCTTCTCTCCTTCCAGGTTTGTGTTGATTTTATGATAGGAAAAACGCTGCTTCATTCCGAACCTGTCTAACTGATGCTGAATAAGTGGCTCCTCCAGCATATTCTTCCCCTCATCCACTGTTTCTTCGACCCACATAGCGGGATACAATTCCGCAATCTGCCGCGGCATCAGTCCCGAAAAAACAGCGTTCCGGGCATAGGGTGTGGCTGTTGGCAAGATACTGAGATAGAGCTCATCATCACAAAGGAACTCCTCACTGACAACATCTTTCACCGCCTGCCACTGATCCAGACGAAAATTATCGATGAGGATGAAGAAAATTTTATCGCCTTTGTTGAGCATGGGGAAAAGGTATCTCTCAAACAATGTGGGGCTCATCACAGGAGGAGCGGTGCTGCCGGTCATCCAGTTTTCGTAATTTCTCCTGATAAACTTTGCAAAAGCGTTGTTGGCTTCCTCCTTTTGCATCGCAAGTATCTCTTTCATCGGGTTCTGCGTCTCTCCCAGCTCCAGCTCCCAATAAATAAGCTTTTTATAAAGAGCCATCCAGTCATCAGCAGAACGACAATTGTCTGTCTCCTGACTTAAATGAGTGAACTCATCCCTGTAATTGACCGTTGTAGCTTCCGATATGAGCTCTTTCTTGTCTAGTATCTTCTTGATGGTCATCAGCACCTGGTTAGGGTTCACCGGCTTGATCAGATAATCGGCAATTTTCTTCCCGATAGCCTGGTTCATGATACCCTCATC
>JAENWZ010000306.1 GCA_016649795.1 Proteiniphilum sp.
ACCGGTGATGATTTCCTGCTTGAGCTGGCGGAGAAGACACACCGTAACACGGCCAACTGGCGCCAGCGCTCTACTCTTCCCAACTGGCACAACGTGAATATAGCCCAGTGCTTCAGAGAGCCGGCATCTTACTTCATGCTCTCAAAAGACTCCACCGACCTGATGGCTACCTACAATGTCCACCATCTGATCAGAAACACATTCGGACAGGTGCCGGGCGGTATGTTCGGTGCCGACGAGAATGCCCGTATGGGATATATCGACCCGCGACAGGGCACGGAGACCTGCGGTTTTGTAGAGCAGATGGCATCCGATGAGATCCTCCTGCTGATGACCGGCGATCCCTTCTGGGCTGAGCACTGTGAAGAGGTGGCGTTCAACTCTTACCCTGCTGCACTTATGCCCGACCTACGATCATTGCGTTACATCACCTCTCCCAATCATACGGTGAGTGATTCCGAGAACCACCACCCTGGCATTGACAACAAGGGGCCTTTTCTGGCGATGAACCCGTTCAGCAGCCGCTGTTGCCAGCACAATCACGGACAGGGATGGCCTTACCTCATTGAGCACCTTATCATGGCTACACCCGACAATGGGTTCGCTGCGGCTATCTATGGTGCCTGTACTGCCGAAGTGAAGGTGGCGAACGGCAAAACGATCGGGATCACTGAAGAGACCAACTATCCTTTTGAGGAGAGTATCCGTTTCACGATCCGCAGCACCGGAAAAGTAACCTTTCCTCTTTATCTGAGGATCCCCTCCTGGACTGAGAACCCATCTGTCATCATCAACGGGAAAAAAGTTGAGATTAAGCTGCAAAGCGGGAAGTACCTTCGTCTGGAAAGAGAGTGGAGGAGTGGCGATGAAGTGGTACTGAACGTGCCCATGAAACTCTCTCAGTCTGTATGGCAGGCGAACAATGACAGCCGCAGTATCAACTATGGACCGCTCACCTTCTCGCTCAGGATCAGGGAAAACTATAAAACCGTGAGCAGCACTGAAACTGCTATTGGGGACTCCAAATGGCAGAAGAATGCCGACCAGGGTAAATGGCCCAGCTATGAGATATCTCCCGCCAGCGACTGGAACTATGCGCTGGTGATGGATGATGCTCTGCCGCTGGAACAAAATTTTGAGGTGGTGAGGAATGCATGGCCCTCCGATGATCATCCCTTTACTGTGGAGGGCGTGCCCATAGAGATAAATGCAAAGGGGAAGAAGGTGAAAGGATGGCAGATCGATCAGTACGGCCTCACCGGTGAGCTGCCTATCAAAGAAAATCGTACCTTTGAAGCGGGAACAGATGAAATCATACTGATACCCATGGGAGCAGCCCGTCTGAGGATATCGGCCTTTCCTGTTTACAACAAATAAATATAACCGTCGGTAGTGAGAACTGTACGATTTATGCAGTGACGTAATTGTTGATGAGAAATAAGAAATTAAGAACTGTTATAGTCTTGCTGTTAAGTACGTTTATACTCAACAGCCCCGGTTTGATGGGTAATTCCAACTATTCCTTCAAACACTATAACATCAATAACGGTCTATCACAAAACAGTGTACATTTCATCTTCCAGGACAGTCTCGGGTTTATGTGGTTTGGCACCAAAGACGGATTGAACCGCTTCGACGGCACATCTTTCAAAACATTCAGATTTTCACCTGACGGGGTTCTGCGGGATAACATCTTCTATCATATTCTGGAAGATAAATATGGCAAAATATGGGTCTCAACTGATGGAGGAATTTATATCTACGATCCAATAACCGATACATTTGACCTGTTCAACGCAATCGCTGAATATGATGCGTCGATAGATGGCATGGTCAGCGATTTTGTACAGGATCAGGACGGAGACATCTGGATATCGATTGAGGAGAAGGGTGTTTTCCACTACGACTATGATGAGAAGAAACATCATTTTTATCCTGTGCCCTCCCTTACCGACGGGATGAGAATGATCAGTCTATGTGCCGGGAATAACAATGATATATGGGTGTTCCCATATGGTCTTCCATTCATGCGTATCAACAAGGAGACGGGGCAAATATCTGAGTTTCAGCTACTGGATGATCCACGGTTTTTTGAAGAACTGGGAGAGGTACACAAGGTGACACTCGACGATCAAAATCAGTTGCTGGCTGCAACATCCAACAAAGGACTCGTGCGAATCAACACAGACCACAGGACGCATCAGGTTCTGCTCGATGCTGATACTACAGGCAGAACAATATTTGCTCGTACCTTCGAACGGATTGACAACGAAACGATATGGATAGGGTCGGAGTCAGGGATCTTTATTTTAAACCTTCATGACAAGAGTGTTGTGAACCTGCGTCATAACAGTATTAATCCTTTTTCACTCTCCGACAATGCCATATATACGATTTATAAAGATCGTGAAGAAGGAATATGGGTTGGATCTTTTTTTGGCGGTGTAGATTATTACTCCCGGCAGTATAATAATTTTGAACCTTTTTACCCAATACCAACAGAGAATAGCATCAGT
>JAENWZ010000349.1 GCA_016649795.1 Proteiniphilum sp.
GCTCCCTGTACCGCCATGGTGTTCGTATGGAGTCACCTCACCAGAGGTGATGCCGCCTATACCCTGGTGCAGGTGGCTGTGAACGACCTGATTATCCTGATCGCATTCGTCCCTATCGTGGGACTACTGCTCGGCATAGGAGGGATCGCCATCCCCTGGGATACGCTCTTCCTCTCAGTGATTCTCTTCGTGGTGGTGCCACTGCTGGCCGGTGTGCTCACACGCATCTACGTGGTGAAAAAGAGAGGGATCGACTACTTCAACAACGTCTTTATCAAAAAATTCAATAATATCACCGTGGGGGGACTGCTGCTCACGCTGATCATCCTCTTCTCGTTCCAGGGTGATACCATTCTGCAGAACCCGCTCCATATCCTGCTGATTGCCATCCCGCTGATCATTCAGACCGTGCTGATTTTCTTTATTGCCTACGGATGGGCAAAAGCATGGAAGCTGCCACATGATGTAGCTGCTCCGGCCGGCATGATCGGAGCAAGTAACTTCTTCGAGCTGGCTGTCGCTGTAGCGATATCGCTCTTCGGACTAGAGTCGGGGGCGGCACTGGCCACAACGGTAGGGGTGCTGGTGGAGGTGCCGGTGATGCTGATGCTGGTGCGTATTGCCAACAATACAAGGAAATACTTTCCCCAGCCCCTGGAATCTTAATTTTATCAACCTCTTTTTTTATAGCTGAGTACAGCCCAACCATTTAATATTACGGCAATTATACCCAATATCAGTAAATTTCCGGATACATCAGCCAATGTACTGCCGTTCAGATAGAGCATTCGGAAGGTTTTTGTCAGGTAGTTGAACGGGTTTACCGCTGCAATCACCTTAGCCCAGGCCGGCATGCCGGAAACAGGAGTGAACATACCGCCAAGCAGTATCAGTATCAGGATAAAGAACATCACCAGAAAGCTGGCCTGCTGCATATTCTCGGAATAGTTTGAGATAATGATTCCAAGACCCGATACGGAGAAGATAAAAACAATGGCAGAGAAAAGGATCGCCACCATACTTCCTGCAGGCCAGAGGCCATACATCAGGTATGTCACCGTGACAGAGATGATCATCACCACCAGGCCAATAATCCAGAAAGGAATCAGCTTGGCCAGAATAAAACCTATCCTGCTTACCGGGGTCACATTGATCTGTTGAATGGTACCGTTCTCTTTCTCCATCACAATATTCAGTGCAGGCAAAATACCGCATATAATCGTGAGCAGCAGCACCATGAAGCCGGGAATCATAAAGTTTTTATAGTCCAGCTCCGGATTAAATTTGTATTGCGGTATGATCTCTATCTGCGACATCCGCATCATCGATGCCCTGGATTGTGCAGACAGGGTATGCATCAGTTCTCCACGTAGATCCGACGAAAATTCATTCGTAATCTGCATGATGTAATTACTACCCAACAGACCCTGTGTACCGTTTACCGCGTTGACTGCCACTCCTACACCCGATGATCTGCTTTTTACCATATCTTTGTCAAATGAAGCAGGGATCTCCAGGATCATATCTGTTTCGCCATGTTCCATATTCATCATCGCTGTCTGATAGTCGGGCGGTGTATCGTTTAGTATAAAGTATTGTGAAGCAGCGATCTTATCGATAAGCCTTTTGGAATAGACACTTTTGCTGTGGTCTACCACATCAATATTGATGTTCTTTATCTCGAAACTTACTGCCCATGGGAAAACCAGCAACACCATGGTGGGAAACAACACAATTAATCTTGGAATCAGCGGATTCCTGAACATCTGTTTAAACTCTTTTTCTATTAGAAATTTTAATGATTTCATATGTTTTTTTTAGTTGTAAGCGGTCAGCTTTTAGCAATAAGCGATCAGCTACCAACTTATTGAACTTTCGCATGTTCATAA
>JAENWZ010000083.1 GCA_016649795.1 Proteiniphilum sp.
AATCTTTACCCCGTCATTCTCGTAGCTGAACTTTTTGATGGAGGTGTGATCATACACCTGCATCCCCTTTTCATGATTTCTTCTTATCAGCTCATGTGCAGCCTTGAATGCGTCGATAGATGCCCCCTCTTCAGAGAGGATGCCGGGATGTGATTCCATGTGATAACGTACTTTTATCTCTTCCGACGTGAGCCATTCAACATGAAAGCCATTCTTTTTTCTGTAATGGTACTCCTTCTCCAGATCAGCAACCGCTTTTTCTGAGTGAGCGACCTGCAGTGATTTTTTTCGCTTGAATCCTGCATCAATGCGCTCTTTCTTCACTATCGATTCCAATGTGTCGATAGAATGAATTCCGGCCCTGTAGCATGCTGTCGCTCCCTCTTCACCTATCAATTGTGCAAGCTTAACCATTGGGACATCTATTTCGTACTGAAGCATGGAGGTGGTGGCCGCTGAGCTGCCGGTGGCCACATCGCGCTTGTCAATAACAACTGTACTGTATCCGGCATTATGTAGGGTGTGGCTTATCAGTGCACCCGTGATGCCGCTGCCTATTACTGCAATATCACATTCAATATTCTCCTGCAGAGAGGGGTAGCTATAAAGAATACCGTTTTTCAAAAGCCAGAATGATTCGGGAGATCGTAATTCCATCAGCGTAATTATTAATTGATTGGTAACTGATGTTAGAACATTAACAGGATATGTTTTGTTGCGATGATAACAGTTAATTACTGCTGTTTGTTGAAGTCTTCTATAAAGCCTAATGTGAGCCAGTTGGCGACAGCCTGGCGGTTATTGCTGTCGAGAATACGTCTGCGGTCGAGGGAGTGCTGGAAGTTTCCCACCTCCACCATGATGGCGGGAGGATCCATTTCGCGGAGAATGTAGAGGTCGCGGTGACTCACATTCCCTGAAAATCCGCGTCCGGGTTGATGTTCATCGTACTTAGCCTTCATCTGTTCTCTCAAAGTGTAGGAGGTGAGCCTGCTCAGCGGATTATCGGCATGATAGAGAAAGAGATCGATTTGTCGTTTTGGATTTCGGCTATCGATATGTATCTCCAACGCACGGACATAATCAAACTTCTCTTTATCCTCCCTGTACAGTTCGTTCACCTTGTCAACCCGCTGTTTCAACCGGTCGATCTGTGATTTTGGTATCGGATCACCCATACAGGTCTCATCCTTGTCGTTCTCCAGATAGCGCTCATCTCTTATACCATCGTTCTCATCCTCTATAATCACGTAGACCGTGGCACCATGTGACATCAGGTTACGTCATATAGAAAGAACCTATAATAGATTTTAACCTTTATTCGGAACCAGTTGTTTAGATTATTACTACCTTTGTACCTATAATCACAATGTGGAAAGATTTGAACTGCTTGCAACCACAGAAAAAAATGCTAAAAACCTGTTTCTGCATTTCTTTTTTCTTTTGCTTCGGTTTTCTATACTCTCCAGTTGTATAAAATATTTAACGTTTGGGTGACGATAATCACCTCTTTGTTTATTTCGATATAAACGGAGAGAACCTGTTTTATTTATGCCCAATTTTATAAAGAAAAGAACATGCATTATCTCTTTACCTCCGAATCGGTGTCTGAAGGACACCCTGATAAAGTAGCCGATCAGATATCGGATGCTTTACTTGACGAGTTTCTGGCTTACGACCGCGACTCGAAAGTAGCTTGCGAAACCCTGGTAACCACCGGACAGGTGGTTCTTGCGGGTGAAGTAAAATCTCAAACATACGTGGATGTAGCGGAAGTGGCACGCGATGTGATTGCCAGGATTGGATATACGAAGAGTGAATACCGCTTCGAGGCACAATCATGCGGTGTATTCTCCAGTATTCATGAGCAATCTGATGATATTAACCGCGGTGTGGATCAGAAAGAGGATCCAATGGATCAGGGAGCGGGTGACCAGGGGATGATGTTCGGTTACGCCACCAACGAAACCGGGAACTATATGCCTTTGCCGCTCGATCTGAGTCATGCACTTCTGCTGGAGCTTGCCAATATTCGCAAGAACGAGCCTGAGCTGATGCCTTATCTCCGTCCTGATGCCAAATCTCAGGTGACGGTGGAATACGACGAGGAGGGCACACCACAGCGTATTGTTACCATTGTTCTCTCCACGCAACATGACGAGTTTGAAATTCCGAAGGAAAATACAAAAGAGGCAGCACTGGAGGCCGATAAAAGGATGCAATCACGCATTAAATCTGATGTAAAGACGATTCTTATCCCCCGGGTTAAGGCACAGTATAAAGGGCGGAAAGATATTCTCAAGCTGTTTGAGGGTGATATTACCTATCACGTGAATCCAACAGGCAAATTCGTAATTGGCGGTCCACACGGTGATACAGGACTGACCGGCCGCAAGATTATTGTGGATACCTATGGAGGAAAAGCTCCTCACGGCGGAGGTGCTTTCTCAGGCAAAGACCCCTCCAAGGTAGACAGATCGGCGGCCTATGCTGCACGACATATCGCCAAAAATATGGTGGCGGCAGGTGTGGCCTCAGAGATGCTGATTCAGCTCTCCTATGCCATTGGTGTTGCTGAGCCTATGAGTATCTTCGTGGATACCTACGGTAAAAGCAATCTGAAAATCTCGGATGCGGAGATTGCCCAAAGAATAAGAACGATGTTCGATTTGCGTCCAAAAGCGATTGAACAACGGTTGAAACTGCGCAACCCGATCTACTTTGAAACAGCTTCCTACGGCCATATGGGTCGTGAACCGAAAGTGGTGAAGAAGGTGTTTAAATCGCGCTACATGCCTGAAACGATAACTGTTGAGGTAGAGCTATTCACCTGGGAGAACCTGGATTATGTCGATCAAATCAGGAAAGAGTTTGGATTATAATGTAGTTGTATATTGTGCTTCCAGTCCGCAGATCGATCAACACTATTTCGATGCTGCGGCACGGTTGGGTGAGCTCCTCGCCCTGAATGGGATCACCTGTATCAATGGTGCAGGGAAACAGGGATTGATGGGGGCTTTAAACGATTCAGTGCTGAGGCATGGCGGTAAAGTGAAAGGTATTATTCCCGGGTTTATGGTCGATGCCGGCTGGGGACATGATCATCTGACTGAGACCATCGTCACTGATACTATTCATGAGCGTAAGGCTGCCATGGCGCATTACTCCAATGCAGCTATAGCACTGCCCGGAGGTGTCGGCACACTGGAAGAGCTAGCCGAGATCATCACATGGAAGCAGTTGGGATTATACAGTAATCCCATTGTTCTCCTCAATACAAATCATTACTACGACCACTTGCTCTCGTTTTTCGACAAGATGATTGAAGAGAAGTTCATGAAATCGGCTCATCGGGGAATATGGCAGGTGGCATCCTGCCCGGGAGAGGTGATCGATCTACTTAAAAATTTCCCTGACTGGGACCCCTCTCTTACCAAATATCACGAAAAAGAGTTGTAAATTTGCGGAAAGTGACATAAACAGAGGAAAAAGGTGCCCTACAACATAACCGATACAATCCAGGAATCTCTTCCATTTTTTTTGAAAGCGGAAGAGATTCAAGTCAAGCCCGATTCACTGCAGATGAATTTTGGCGGTTATGAATTTCTTCCCACAGAGAGATCTCCTCTTTTTTTTGATGTCGATTCAACTGTTACAACTACAAGCCAATTATTACCGTCAGGTATCGCGGGTGCGACAATGCCCTTTTCTCCCTGGGTCTCGAGTGTTATCTTCCTCCTGATCCTGCTCTGTTTTGTGTTGTTTGCTTTTATTTTTCATAAGGAAGGAGTTGCGCTGACAGCCAGTTTCAAACAAATATTCACTTTTGGAAAGCGGACTGCTTTATTCCGGAAAGAGCAGGTAACGATTACTGAAGCATGGGGAGAGTTTTTTATGATTGTGCAGACCATCTTGATAGTCTCTCTCCTTCTCTTCACTTACCTGTGGGATAAAGGACTCTCCTCGCTCTCATTGAGAGGTCTCACGTTAAGTTTCCTTTTCATTTTTGTCTGTTTCTCCACTTTGGTAGGCCTGAAGTTTCTGATGTATAAAACAATCGGCAGCTTTTTTCTGCGAAGTGACATGAAGAACTGGATTACACAGTATTCACGGCTTTTTGAAATGCTCGGTATTGTCCTGTTTCTGCCGGTAGTATTTTACATCTATTTGCATGAGCTTAGGAATATTATATCTTTAATTTTTATTATACTCTTTTTTATCAGTCGGCTGGTGATAGTGATAGAGTTATTAAATATTTTTGTTAAAAATAAAGTCGGGATCTTTTATTTTTTTGCCTATCTTTGCGGGACTGAAATTGCGCCCTATTTACTATTCTATAAAGGAGTGCTATCAATCATAGGTTTTGCAGCAAATAACATTGTATGAACGCCCGGAAAGTAAAGAAAATTCTTATTTCACAACCCAGACCCAATAGCGAAAAATCTCCCTATTTCGATATAGCGGAAAAGTATCATGTGGATGTACATTTCTATCCTTTTATAAAGGTAGAGAGAGTATCAGTCAAAGAGTTTCGCCAGCAACGCATCAATATTCTGGATTTTACAGCGATCGTCTTCACTGCCAGAACTGCAGTTGATAAATTCTTTTCTCTCTGTGAAGAGATGAAGATCACAATACCGGAAACCATGAAATATTTCTGTGTTTCAGAAACTGTCGCACTTTATCTTCAAAAGTATATCGTCTACCGGAAAAGAAAAATCTTTTTCAGCCAGACCGGTAAAATAGACGGATTAAACAATGCTTTTATGAAGCATTCCAGGGAAAAGTTTCTTTTACCTGTTCCCGAAGAACATAACGATGAGATTAGTTCTTATCTCGATGCAAGGAAGATTGATTACACCAAAAGTGTGATGTACAGAACGGTGAGCAATGCATTTGAAGAGGGTGAGCAATTGGACTACGATATGATCCTATTCTTCAGCCCGCTTGGAATCAACTCTTTATTGACAAATTTCCCCGAATTCAAACAGGGAGACATAGCCATTGGCTGTTTCGGCAATTCTACTGCCAAAACTGTAGTTGAAGCCGGCATGCGCCTCGACTGTGAAGCTCCGCAACCCGATTATCCATCAATGACGGCTGCGCTGGAGGCTTTTCTCAAAGAGAATCATAAAAATCATGCTTAATTACCGGTAACGATTCCGGTTTTAATCACTCTCTTCCTCTTCGCTCGGATAGTAAGGCTTAGGTGGTGGTAATGCAGGAAATATCCTCTTCACATTCTCTGCAATTCTTCCGGCAAACTCCTCCAGCTCCATATTCAGTGCCAGAGACGTTTGCAGATAGATCTCCCTGATAGTCATCTCATCCTCATCCGTCTCGCAAAAGAGCGAATCGGTTGGTATCAGCTGCATCGATTCCACATTGATATTGTCTCCGATAGAAAAGAGAAATCCCTCTTTGATAAGTCGTTTTGTAAGCTCCGGCCTGCCGCGATAACCATGTATGATCCACGGTTGTGTCGGTCTGGTCTCTCTTCGCACCTGCATCAGCTCTTCCCAGGCTTTCACGCAGTGAATGATCACGGGTTTACCCAGTTTTTCTGAGAGCTCAATATGTTTTTTGAAAACAGCTGTTTGTACCTCGAAGGAGGGTCCTTTGAGCCGGTCCAGACCTGTCTCACCTATGGCTATGATACGCGGATTGGGTGCAATCTCATTCAGATAGGCCATCTGGGTGTCGCTGTCTTCGGAATACCACGGGTGGATCCCGCAGGAGAAAGCGTGACGGTCATACGGTTCTTTGGCTACTTCAAACTCAAGGGGGGATACATCGAAAATACACGAGTGATAGGGATCATCGTTATCCTCGAGGAAAATCTGATGGGTGTGTACGTCGTAAAATTCCATGTGTTATATTTCCTCTGCTTTCGACCTGTTTTTCTTTCGCTTTGGCTCTGGAACAGGATCGTACCCCGATCCGCCCCATGGGTTGCAGCTTAAGATGCGCCTGGCAGACAGGTAAGTGCCCCTGAAAGGACCATGTTTTTTTAATGCTTCTATCGTATATACTGAACAGCTGGGCGTATAGCGGCAACTGGGCGGTGTGAGCGGGGAGATTACAGCGCGGTAGAAATAGACGGGAAGAAGTAAAATCCACGTCAGGAGATTCTTTAACCCTTTTAACATTATTCCTTTCTGATCTGTAGTGTCAATTCTCTCAACGCTTTTCGCACCCCTTTTTCAACTGTGACAAAATCACTCAACTCATCTTTCACATAGATGAAAGCGACCTCAATATGCCCCGGTAACGGGAGCATTGCCACGATCAACAGATGTTTGTTCAAGCGATACGCCTCTCTGAACAGCCTTTTCATCCTGTTACGATCTACAGCCGCTTTAAGCCTCTTTTTAGGGATACTGATCAGTACCGACAGCGGCATTGATTGCAGGTGTGCCGTTTCAAGATATACCACCCTGAAGGGGTACGCCATAAAGGAGTCTCCTTGGGCAAAAAGGGTTTCAATCCTTCTTTCGCCTGTTACTCGTTCTTCTTTTGTTAATCTGAAGCGCTCTTCTTCATTCATAGATAAAAGCATTCTTCCGAAAGCAATTATGCAGCAAAGATAATTGTTTTTGGAATCAATTGTTCTTTTTAGGGGAAAAATGTATAAAGGAGGGATAAAGGAAGAGATGAAGAGAAGCTATTTTCTTCCGAAATCTGCCGGAATCTCGCCCCATTTTTTTGTCTCCCACTTCAGGATAGGATTTTTGTAGCTGTTCTCCCTGAGCCATTTTTCTGCACGTGTAATCAGGTCAAAGATGGGTCTGTTGCGTTCAGTCTGCTCCAGCTTGGTGTTGCATTTTTTCCTGTCGATCCATTTCATCGCGTTCACACTATCGGTATAGAGAGGAGTCTCTTTACCGCCCTTTTGCAACAGTGCCAGCGCATGCACGATCGCCAGAAACTCGCCGATGTTGTTCGTACCCTCTTCCAGTGGTCCCACATGGAAAATTTCTACTCCGTCGGTAACATAGACACCCCGGTACTCCATCAAGCCCGGATTACCACTGCAGGCCGCATCCACGGCAAGGCTCTCCCTGATGATTGTTCCTGTTGATGCCTGTTCATCCGGTTTTTTTTCTTTTTTTGGGTTCATATGTTTCCATGGATTCTCTCCGAAAGCTTTTTTCGCCTCCTCCATTGAGGGGAACGATTTATACCGGGCATTCTCAAAACCTGAAACCTGCGCCTTACACTCCTCCCATGAGGAGTAAATACCCGGTTTCACCCCCTGCCATACCACATAGAACTTTTTTTGCGCCATCTGTCACCCTCTCACATCGATTCCAGTATGTAAGGTGTCAGATCCTCTTCCGTTGTCGGATTCATCGGTTTCTCCTCAATCGTGATGATACTGTCCACAATAAAATTGGTATATCCGCGCCAGGGTAGCTTACCGAAATATTCTTTGTAATGCAGCTGAACGATCTTGCCGCTTGCAACCATCAACCGTTGGGCAATCTCTTTGTCTTCCACCGAAAAATCGAACTGGTTTGATTGCAATCCTCCCGGCTGGTCGGCACGGAAACCGGACTGAATCAGTTTACCTTCATAGGTTTTAAATATCACGCCTTTGTATACCAGGTAGTTCAGCTCTCCCGATTTCACCCCGGTACCAAAAACATAGTAGTAGCGGACGTATCCGAAAATGCCAAGTGAGAGTATCAATATGCCGAGGAACCATCTCAGTCCCTTGCGGCTCTTTTTCTTTTTAGGAGTCAAGTCATCCATATCTGAATTTGTTATTTGTTTATGTAAAGGTACATCATTTTTGAGTTTTTAAGTGAAAGAATACACAATATTCGATGCATTTTATCCAATTTGTTTAACTTTGTAGAAATGGAGCCGGACAAGAGTCATACTATCACAGGAAAAGATCAATTTAACAATTATAATATATATATATCAATGAAAAAGTTGTTTTTTACTTTCACTTTACTTTTTTCAATACTTACTATCTCAGCGCAGGGTGTATATAATTTTAAAGTCATCAGGGAAAATCCCATCACAGAGGTGAAAAATCAATCCAGTACGGGAACGTGCTGGAGTTTTTCGGGTGTGGGGCTCCTTGAATCGGAACTGCTCCGGATGGGTAAAGGATCGTTTGATCTCTCTGAAATGTACATCGTACGCAGAAACTATGAAGAGAAATCACTAAAGCATGCCCGACTGCATGGCAACCTTAACTTTGCTGCCGGAGGCTCCTTTGCCGATGTGATTGAGACCATCAATGATTTCGGGATCGTTCCTGAAGAGTACTACAAAGGACTCAACTACGGTTCCGAAACGCACAATCATGGTGAACTTGATAAGATATTGAAGGGATATATGGATGGCATCATCGGCGCAAGAACGCTCTCACCTGTGTGGTACAAAGGTTTTTCAGGTAT
>JAENWZ010000020.1 GCA_016649795.1 Proteiniphilum sp.
CATTCATAATCTCTCTGTTGACCGTTTTGAACAGTGTGAACTCATCCTCATCTTCAGTGTTGTTCTTTAAAGAGTCAAGTGCAGTGGTAATGGCATGGTAAATGAAATTACGGTTCAACCCATCCTCAATACTCAATGGTGGAATTTCATCAGGCTGAAGAGCATTGTCCGGCAGGTTGCGCATCATCTGCTGCTGAATAAATGACCTTTCCGCCGGTGCTGATTTCTTTTTTATACGCATCGTGTGGAGCATCTCTTCAAAAGCATTTCTCGACCGTTTGCTGTCGGGTTCCAACAGGAGAAACATCTGAAAAGAGAGGATACTCTGAACCCATAATCCTTTATCGTTAAGCGCATAAGCATTTAAAAGGAAAGCACCGCTATCCGTTTTATCCAGATTAATCGCTTTTTTCACATGATCGAGTGCTTTGTCCAACTCTCTCTTTTTGTAGTAATTGATCGCCATATTAAAATGAAGCAGATACTCATCCCCATTTTTTTTCAATCCTTCCTGAAGCAGTTCAATCGCTTCGTCCACCTTATCCATCTCCACGAGTGCCTCACTTTTCACGGCATAAGCACCAGGAGAAAGCTGCCCGTTGTTGGATTTGATCACAACGGTACTATATTTCGCTGCATTTTTAAAATCTCTCAGCGCAAGATAGGATAATGATAATTCGTAAGTCGCCTGCAGATTTTTTGGTTCAAGCTTAATTGCTTCATTATATTTTTCAATGGCTTTCTTGTATTCACCACTGTCATGCAATGCCACCCCCTCCTGAATGAGTTCATGAACACCTGAATGCTGGCCGAACAGAAGGAATGTGAAAGAACCAATTAAAAAGGTGATTAATAGTATAGTTTTCTTCATTGTAATGCGTTCCTGAATGTTTTCACCCGGCCTTGAGCTTTTTCCAAATGTCTGAATTATGCCATTGCATGAAAACGAATAATTTTCTATTGAGGGCTAAATGTAGATAAAAAAATGGATTCAGGTGATTGAATTGAGACAATTTGGGTTATTTGTAACACTTATAAACAATATTCAGATACAATTAAAAGGATTTTTACATTCTATGCAAGCAATTATTGTATTATTTTTGTCCAAACAATTTTATGTGATGAAACGGTTTGCTAAACGTTTGAAAAGATGACTATCCCGGATCTCTCGCACAACAAAAAACAGATTTAATCAGATGCAATATATTCAGGTTCAGTTCAACTCTGTTCCAGGTACAGAGATTATTACAGACATTCTTTCAGCTCAGCTAGCTGAAATAGGCTTCGAATCGTTCGTTTCGCTGGAAGGGGGACTGGAGGCTTATGTTCCTGCTTCTCTATTCTCTGCGGACTTGATTGATGAGCTCCTTTCCAATTTTCCGATGAAAGCAGTGATCACCTGGCGGTTCAATGAGATGGAGGACAAAAACTGGAACGAAGAGTGGGAGAAAAACTATTTCGAGCCGATTGTCATCGATGATGTCTGTTGCATACATAGCTCTTTTCATCACCTTGAAGGAACGTTCGCCTACCGTATCCTGATTGACCCGAAGATGGCTTTCGGTACGGGACACCATCAGACCACGGGACTGATTCTTAGTGAGATACTCTCCATGAATCTGATGCAACGATCGGTGCTCGATATGGGGTGTGGCACAGCTCTACTGGCTATTCTGGCATCAATGAAGAAAGCTGATCCCATTACAGCCATTGATATTGATGTGTGGGCATATAATAACGCGCTGGAGAATGTGCAGTTGAACGGAACAGACAATATTCGTCTGTTGCAGGGTGGGGCAGAGCTGCTGGGAGATGAGACTTTCGATGTGATCCTTGCCAACATCAACAGGAATATTCTTTTACGTGATATCCCATCATATAATGCTGTATTGAACAAGCACGGAATGATCATCATGAGCGGGTTTTATAAAGAGGATATCCCCTCCATTCGTGTGAAATGCGAAGATGAGGGACTTACATTCAGTCATTTTGCCGAAAAGGATCAGTGGGTAGCGGTAACATTTGTGAAATGATTTATTTTTGTTTCCATTGAAATAAGCGCTACCTTTGCACCGCTTTTTATAAACAATTTTAGGTTATTTAAAAATGGAGTGGTTAGTTGAATTAATTACAGGATCGGGTATTGCTCATTCTATCTTAGTACTCGCACTGGTTATTTCTGTCGGGTTATTATTGGGTAAAATAAAGATTTTCGGTATCTCTCTCGGGACAACATGGATTCTTTTTTTCGGTATCTTTCTGGGTCATTTCGGACTGGAGATAGACCCTAATGTGTTGCATTTTCTGAAAGAGTTCGGATTGATTCTTTTTATCTTTTCCATTGGTATGCAGGTTGGTCCCAGCTTCTTCTCATCCTTTAAACAGGGTGGCATAACCCTCAACCTACTGGCATCGGGTGTGGTGCTCCTGGGTGTGATCACCACTGTTGTTATCCATCTTGTCACAGGTGTACCCATAGCGACCATGGTGGGCATCTTGTCGGGAGCAGTCACCAATACCCCCGGACTCGGAGCTGCACAGCAGACCTACACCGATGTGACGGGTGCTTTAGATCCCAACATTGCCACCGCCTACGCTGTTGCCTATCCGCTTGGGGTTGTAGGCATCATAATGAGCCTCGTCCTGTTCCGTTATATTTTCAAGATCAATTTTGCCAAAGAGATCAACACGCTGGATGATCAGGATGAGTCGAAGATGACCGAAGCTCATATGTTCTCACTACAGGTGAAGAATCCCTCCATCTTCGGGAAAAATATTAGGGATATAAAACAACTTATTGAGAAAGAATTTGTCATCTCAAGGGTATTACATTCCCAGACAGGAGCATTGGCTGTTCCCCAAACAAATACAAAGTTGAATGAGAACGATAAAGTGCTGGTCGTCTCTAACCTGAAGAATATAGAAATGATTGAAGCGTTGATAGGCCAGCGTATCGACATGAACAGAGAGGAGTGGAACAAGCTTGATTCTCAGCTTATTTCCCGTAGGATCTCCATCACAAAATCGGAGATCAACGGACGATCGATAGGAAACTTACGATTGAGGAATCTGTTCGGTATAAATATTACGCGTGTGAACCGTGCCGGTGTTGATCTGATAGCCGACTCCAGGCTGCAACTGCAGATTGGAGACCGTGTGACAGTAGTGGGGTCGGAAGAGGCTATTGCCAACGTGGAGAAATTCCTTGGTAATTCGATGAAACGATTGAGAGAACCCAATCTCATCTCCATATTCATCGGTATTGCTTTGGGAGTATTGGTGGGAAGCATTCCTTTTATGTTTCCCGGTATACCACAACCCGTGAAGCTGGGACTGGCAGGCGGCCCCCTAATAGTGGCGATCCTGCTCAGTAAGTTCGGCCCCAAATACAAGCTTGTTACTTACACCACCATGAGTGCCAACCTGATGTTGCGTGAGATTGGCATCGCCATATTCCTTGCCTGTGTGGGACTGGGTGCCGGCGGGAATTTTGTAGAGACAGTGATCAACGGTGGTTATACATGGATTGGCTATGGTGTAATAATTACGGTTGTCCCTTTGCTGATCATCGGTATCATAGGAAGGAAAGTATGTAAACTGAACTATTTCACGCTGATGGGACTCCTTGCTGGAAGTATGACCGATCCCCCTGCATTGTCCTACGCAAACACAAGCGCAGGAAACGATATCCCCTCTGTGAGCTACGCTACCGTATATCCGCTGACGATGTTTCTCAGAGTGATCATGGCACAGCTGCTGATCCTAATCTTCCTGTAAGAGGATTGATGAAATGTTTGCGGAATTCTATTTTCATCGCAATCGTTTGCACTGGAATCTGAACAAAAGATCCCTTTCCTGAGGCCAAGCGTTTATAAAACGTTGTAGATTTGCCTTTAATCTGCAATAATTTAATACGCATAACATTACAGAGAGACACTTCATGTAATAATGAACTGAACTTTCGCATGTGCCCCCGCAAATTGTATACAGCTAAACAGCGTCAGTCGAAAGATTTAGCTGTAATAGCTACACATGCGAAAGTTGAATAATGAACTTAACGAAAGGATCTGAATGGCACTTCTAACATTTCAACTCAACTACCATACCACGTGGGGACAGCAAGTTTGCCTCTGCGGATCATCACCTGAACTGGGTCAATTCGATGAGGCCAGGGCTGTTCTCCTTGCCGGCGACGGTGACAACTGGTTTGCCGAAGTGAATTTGCCGGGAACAACAGATATTCACTATTACTATTTCATTCGGCAGGGTAACAGCACTATACGCCGTGAATGGGGAAACAACAGAAAGGTGCATATCATCAAAGGCAGAAAGGAGTTTCTGATTCAGGACCTCTGGAAAGATAAACCCTATCACGCCTACCTCTACTCATCGGTTTTCACTGAGAGTATCTTCACTCACAAAAAAGAAGCCCTTCCCTCAAAATATTATTCCCAGACAGTGCTGCTGAACGTAATTTGCCCCTATGTGAAAAAGGAGCAGAAACTTGTTATCAGCGGCGACTGTGAAGTGTTGGGTAGGTGGGATTTGAAAAAGGCCAGACCATTATCCTGTGTCGATGACGGAGAATGGCAAATTATGCTCGATGCGAAAACACTTCCCCATACGACCACTTATAAGTTTGTAATCGCGGATGCGACCACAGGTGATGCTGTTCACTGGGAGGAAGGCGGAGACAGGGTGCTGTCTGCGGAAAAAGCACAAAATAACAGTGCTGTTTTCGTGGAGATGGCCTTGCAATATCACCATCATCATTTCTTTTTCAAGGGAACAGGTACAGCCATTCCTCTGTTCTCCCTAAGAACGAATGATAGTTTCGGCGTGGGTGACTTCACTGATCTCCGTAAGATGATTGACTGGGCGTCACTCACCCGCCAGCAACTGATTCAGTTATTACCCGTGAACGATACGACATCAACGAAAACATGGCGTGATTCCTATCCCTACAGTGCCATAAGTATTTATGCGCTTCATCCTGTCTACCTGGGATGCAGGGATTATCCTCTGAAAGAGAAAAGAAAATTCAATGCATATATCAATGAAGCAGAGCGACTGAACCGCTTGTCTGAGCTGGATTATGAGAATGTATTGAAACTCAAGCAGGACTATAGTCGTGATCTCTTTCTGCAAGATGGAGAAACAGTTTTATCTTCCGACGAATACAAAACCTTTTTTGAGAAAAACAAATTGTGGCTTTTCCCCTATGCATGTTACTGCCATTTGCGCGATCAGAATAACAGTACCGATTTCAGGGTATGGGGAGAGTACAGCAGCTATGATGAAGAGCGACTGAAGCGGATGCTTGAGGTATACCCGGAGGTGAAAAACAGGCTGTCGTACTGGTACTTCATACAATTCCTTCTTCACAAACAGTTCTCAGGTGTGAAGATGTACGCACATGAAAAGGGTGTGACACTGAAAGGGGATATCCCCATCGGGATCAATCGTGACAGCATAGATGCCTGGACCACTCCTCACCTGTTTAATATGGAGACCCAGAGCGGTGCACCCCCCGACGACTTCTCCTTCTTCGGCCAGAACTGGGGCTTCCCAACCTACAACTGGCAGGCCATGGAAGAGGATGGTTTTACCTGGTGGATCAGCCGTTTCCGTAAGATGGCAGATTATTTTGATGCCTACAGAATTGATCATATTCTGGGATTCTTCCGCATATGGGAGATACCGCTTCACGCTGTGCAGGGATTACTCGGACATTTCAGCCCTGCATTGCCTTACTTGGAGGAGGAAATAAACCAGGCTGGTATTCCTTTCGATGAGGAAAGGATGGTGCAGCCATTCATCCATAAGCATTTCCTTCAAGATCTCTTCGGTGATTATACCGAAGAGGTGAAAAGTAATTACCTCGATGTTGCGGGATGGGAGCGTTTCAGATTGAAATCATTTTGCGATACGCAACAAAAGATTCAACATCTCTTCAGTGATACAAACGATGAGAAGCGCTTACCTATCCGTGACGGTCTCTATGCGCTCTGCACGGAGGTGTTGTTTATCCGTGATCCACATGATCAGCATCGTTTTCATCCGCGCATCACAGCGCAATACACCTACTCTTACCGTTTTCTCGACGATCAGGTGAAAGAGGCTTTCAACTGCCTCTATAACGAGTTTTATTATAATCGCCACAACTACTTCTGGCGCGAACAGGCAATGAAAAAGTTGCCTGCACTCATCTCCTCCACCTCCATGCTGGTATGTGGTGAAGATCTGGGGATGGTGCCCGATTGTGTGCCCTCGGTGATGCATGAACTGCAGATGCTGAGTCTGGAGATCCAGCGCATGCCCAAAGATCCGAAGGTGATGTTTACCGATCTGCATACGCTGCCTTATCACTCGGTATGTACCACCTCTACACACGACATGTCACCCATTCGTTCCTGGTGGACCGAGAGCAGAGAGGTGACACAACGTTATTACAACGATATGCTGCATCATGAAGGTACTGCTCCGGACGAATGCAGCAAGGAGCTCTGCATGGAGATTATTGAAAATCATCTGCAATCGTCGGCAATGTGGGTTATCTTACCCTGGCAGGATTGGTTATCGTTAGATGAAGAATTACGTAATCCGGACGCCGGAGCAGAACGTATCAATATTCCCGCGAACCCCGAGCATTACTGGCGTTACAGGATGCATATCACTCTGGACGATCTGCTAAAAGAGAGCGGTTTCAACAAAATGATCGGTGAGATCAGCAGACGCTGATTATAAGTGTGAAACAGCATCCATGTCCAAAAAAAAAGAGGCTGTTCGATGGTGAACAGTCTCTTTTTTTTATTGGATGAAAATGGTTTTATGCTTTTCCGGCACTACCCAGTACTTTTTCTGTTTTGTGCATGTAGAGCTCTTTCAACGCGTCGCGGGCCGGACCCAGATATTTACGCGGATCAAACTCAGCCGGTTTGTTGGCGAATACTTCGCGAACAGCAGCGGTCATCGCCAAGCGTCCGTCAGAGTCGATGTTGATCTTGCAAACGGCCGATTTGGCAGCTCTGCGTAGTTGCTCTTCGGGTATGCCGATGGAATCACTCAGCTTGCCTCCATACTTGTTGATGGTTTCCACATACTGCGGCGGAACAGAAGATGAACCATGCAATACGATGGGGAACCCGGGAATACGCTTTTCAATCTCTTCCAGGATGTCGAAACGCAATGGGGGTGGAACCAATACACCATTTTCGTTGCGTGTGCACTGGTCAGGAGTAAACTTGAAGGCGCCGTGTGAAGTACCGATAGAGATAGCCAGTGAGTCAACACCGGTGCGTGTAACAAAGTCAACTACTTCATCGGGTTCAGTATATGTGTGGTGGTCTGCCTGTACATCATCTTCAATACCTGCCAGAACGCCCAGCTCACCTTCAACAGTTACGTTGTGCTGGTGTGCGTATTCAACCACTTTTTTGGTCAATGCAACGTTTTCTTCGTAGGGGAGATGTGAACCGTCGATCATCACAGAGGAGAATCCGCTTTCGATACAATCTTTACAGAGCTCGAAACTGTCGCCGTGGTCGAGGTGGAGAACAATAGGAATTTCGTACCCCAGTTCTTTTGCATATTGAACAGCACCCTGAGCCATATAACGCAATAATGTCTGATTGGCATATTTACGTGCACCACTGGACACCTGCAGGATCACGGGAGATTTTGTCTCTACGCAAGCTGAAACAATGGCCTGCAATTGTTCCATGTTGTTGAAATTGAAAGCGGGGATGGCATAGCCTCCGTCAACAGCTTTCTTAAACAGTTCTTTTGAGTTTACAAGACCCAATTCTTTATAACTTACCATTGTACTAATTGTTTTTAATTTGGTTGAAAAACTTAATTTATATTACAAAAATACGATTTAATCTGCAATTAAAGAAATTATTATCCGAAAGAGTCTATAAAAATGATTATTTATAGGTGAAAAAACTAAAAACAGGACGTACAGAAATTCCTCCAAATTGGTTGAAAATCTGATTTTTCTATCTATTTTTGTACACAGAACGAACCACAACATGTTTGATCCATTGGAGCTTATGCTGGATATAATTTTCATCTCTTTTTCTAATATTATTAAATTGAACAATTTACATTTTTATTATTATGATCGTTGGAATACCTAAAGAAATCAAAGTGCAGGAAGGGAGGGTTGCTATGACACCCGATGGTGTGTTTGAGCTCATCCGCAGAGGACACAAAGTACACGTACAAAAAGGAGCAGGTGTGGAGAGCTACCTGTCCGATGAAAGTTACCTGAGAGCAGGTGCTGTCATTCTTGACACAATTGAGGATGTCTATGCGAGTGCCGATATGATAGTGAAAGTGAAAGAACCTTTGGAGAGCGAATATGGCTTGATTAAAAAAGATCAGGTGCTGTTCACCTATTTCCACCTTGCATCCGACAAGAAACTGACCGAAGCAATGATCTTCAGTGGTGCTGTTTGCATCGCTTACGAAACAGTGATAGACAAAAACGGAGCATTACCGTTGCTTACTCCCATGAGCGAGGTGGCGGGCCGCCTCTCTGTGCAACAGGGAGCGAAATATCTGGAAAAACCGCAGGGAGGAAAAGGTATCCTGTTGGGAGGTGTTCCCGGCGTGAAACCAGCCGATGTGGTGATTATTGGTGCGGGAGTTGTGGGACACAATGCCGCGCAGATGGCTGCCGGATTGGGTGCGCAGGTGAAAGTGCTAGACATTAATTTAAACCGGCTCCGATACCTGGCTGAAATACTTCCCCCGAATGTGGAGACGCTCTACTCAACCAATATGTCCATTACCGAGTCGCTTAAAACAGCTGATCTGGTTATCGGTGCCACGCTGCTGGTAGGAGCAAAAGCAACCCACCTGGTTACTCGTGAGATGTTGAAAGAGATGACTCCCGGAACGGTGATGATTGATGTCTCCGTGGATCAGGGTGGTTGTTTCGAGACAACGCATCCCACGACCCATACAGATCCAACTTATGAAGTGGACGGGATTATTCATTACTGTGTGGCCAATATCCCGGGAGCTGTTCCGATCACCTCAACCCGTGCACTCACCAATGCCACGCTGCCCTATGTGATCAAGCTGGCTGACAATGGTTGGGAAAGCGCATGCAGACAGTATCAGGATCTTAGTTACGGATTGAATATTGTAAAAGGTGACGTGGTGTTTAAGGGTGTAGCCGAATCGCTGAGTTTGCCTTACAAGGAGTTGAAATTATAATCGCGTAATAGCAAATAAAACCATTCTGAAGGAGTGTGTTGCACATTAACCTGAAAATAGGGTGACAAAAGAAAGAAAAAGGGTTGAATCGCTAAGATTAACTCTTTTTTCTTTTGTAGATAAGGAAAATTTATTTTCCTTTGTTTACGTTATTTATATCTATTTTAAATAGAACCTGATTCATAGCTAACAATGGAAAAATTAAACAAAGAAACCGAGATACAAATAGAATTGAGCGATGAGACAGCTCAGGGTATATATTCCAACCTGGCAGTCATTTCACATTCATCATCGGAGTTTGTCATTGATTTTATTCGCGTTGTTCCCGGTGTATCAAAAGCAAAAGTCAAATCAAGAATCATCCTCACGCCTGAACATGCGAAGCGATTAATAATGGCGCTAAAAGAAAATATTGAAAAATTTGAGCAGCAGAACGGATCAATCAGCGTTCACAGTGATCTCGGATTTTTACCGCCATTAGGAGGCATCGGTCAGGCCTGAAGATGGTAATCGTTAAAAGTCACACTTTTTATGGAATCAGAGATCAGCAGACCTGAGGAAAAATTTAACTGGTTTAAAATGTTCTGGACGGGTTTCACCAACATGAGCCGCTTAAGCAAGACATTGTGGATCGTGGCGATAGTGAAACTGATCATTATGTTTTTTATTCTGAAACCCTTCTTTTTTCCGAATTTATTAAACACAAAGTATGAGGATGATGCCGACAAGGCACAACACGTACGTACCGAATTGTATAAAAAAGCTCCGGCAACGGAATAAACTAAACTAAAAAAATGAAATATATATGGATCTATTAAGTGCATCTGCCGTTAATTGGTCACGAGCCCAATTCGCGCTTACGGCCGGCTATCACTGGCTGTTTGTCCCCCTCACCATAGGCCTGGGGCTCATCATGGCTATTATGGAAACCCTCTATGTGAAGACAGGGGATGAGAAATGGAAATTCGCAACCAAATTCTGGCAAAAGATTTTCGGGATAAATTTCGCCATTGGTGTGGCTACAGGAATCATCCTGGAGTTCCAGTTCGGAACAAACTGGTCCAATTACAGCTGGTTCGTTGGTGACATTTTTGGTGCACCACTGGCCATCGAGGGTATTTTCGCCTTCTTTATGGAAGCAACCTTTATCTCCATCATGTTCTTCGGATGGAACAGGGTGAGCAGGAAAATGCACCTGGCATCCACCTGGCTGGTCTTTGTTGGTGCTTCTTTGTCCGCCTTCTGGATACTGATAGCCAATGCCTGGATGCAGTACCCCATAGGAATGGAATTCAATCCCGAATCGGTGCGCAATGAGATGAACGATTTCTGGGCCGTGGCCTTCTCTCCGGTCGCATATAACAAGTTCCTGCATACAACATTCTCCTGCTGGGCAGTAGGTGCAGCATTTGCCACGGGCATATCAGGCTGGTACCTGCTCAAAAACAGACACACCGATTTTGCAATCAAAAGCATAAAGATAAGCGCCATGGTCGGGCTGGTGGCTTTTGTGATGCTGGCGGTAACCGGTGACGGTTCTGCCTACCATGTGGCACAAAAGCAGCCGATGAAGCTGGCGGCCATGGAGGGTCTTTATAAAGGAAAAGAGGGTGCCGGACTGGTGGCTATAGGTATGCTGAATCCTGCCAAGATGGTATATAATGACGATGTAGATCCTTATATCTTTAAAATAGAATTACCAAAGCTTCTTTCACTACTGGGTTACAGAAATATCAATGCATTTGTACCCGGTATCGCTGATATCGTGGATGGAGGTTATACCCTCCAGGATGGGACCACAGCGTTGCCTTTCGAAGAGAGACAGGCCCGCGGACGTAAGGCTATTCAGGCACTGGCCGATTATCAAACTGTCAGAGAGGAAGAGAGCGATGCCATTAACGCCGGCAATTCTACTGCGGCTGCAGCAGCTGCTTCTGCAGCTGCCAATCACGAGACTACTCTGCGCGAAAACTATGCCCACTTCGGATATGGTTATCTGGAGAACGGGGAAGATCTTATCCCTAACGTACCTCTCACCTTCTATAGCTTCCATCTGATGGTGATGATTGGAATGTACTATATCCTGTTCTTTATGATTGTACTCTATTTCATTTACAGGAAAAGTATGAGCACTACCCGGTGGCTGCAATATGTTGCCTTGTGGAGTGTACCGCTGGCTTATCTCGCCGGACAGCTGGGATGGGTTGTGGCTGAAGTGGGACGCCAGCCATGGACCATACAGGATATCCTGCCTGTTCAGGCAGCTGCATCGGCCATCTCGGCAGGAAATGTGAAAACTACTTTCATTATGTTTGCGGTGCTGTTCACCGGCTTACTTATAGCGGAGGTGACAATAATGGTTAAACAGATAAAGAAAGGTCCCGATACCACAACAACGGATGAAGCCTGATCTTTAAGTGGAAAAGAACAGAATAAAAGAATAGAACTATGATAACATATGATTTTCTACAAAAATATTGGTGGTTTATAATGTCACTTCTCGGGGGATTGCTTGTTTTCCTGCTTTTCGTGCAGGGTGGTCAGTCCATGATCAACTCCCTGTCAAGAAAGGAAGATGAAAAGAAACTGCTGGTGAACGCTCTCGGACGAAAATGGGAGTTTACCTTTACCACACTGGTAACTTTTGGCGGCGCCTTTTTCGCCTCTTTTCCACTCTTCTATTCCACCAGCTTCGGAGGGGCCTACTGGGCATGGATGATCTTACTTTTCTGCTTTGTTTTACAGGCAGTATCCTATGAGTTTCAATCCAAACCGGGGAATATTTACGGTGTGAATGTGTATCGTGCTTTTCTCTTCATCAACGGTGTACTCGGAACGTTTATCCTCGGTGTGCTGGTAGCCACCTTTTTCACCGGTTCGGAATTCACTGTGGGAAAAGGAAATATTGCCGGACTGGGCACTGTAGGCCCTGTGATCAGCCAATGGCAAAATCCGCTGCACGGCCTGGAACTCTTTGCAAATCTGCGTAACCTCTGCCTGGGATTTGCGGTGCTGTTTCTCGCCCGAACGCTGGCAAGTCTCTTTTTCGTGAACCGTCTCAGTCATGAGGTGCTGGAAAAGAGATCTCGCAAGTTTGTCCTCTTCAACGGAGCTCCCTTTGTGGTGTTCTTCCTGGTTTTCCTGATATGGACCCTCTTTGCCGAGGGATATGCGGTGGATCCGGGTACAAAAGATATCTATCTGGAGAAGATGAAATATCTGCATAATTTTATCGATATGCCGCTGGTGATGATACTTTTCCTTCTGGGTGTTGTTGCCGTTTTATATGGTATCTTCCAGACTGTCTTCAGTGCGAAATTCAAAAATGGAATCTGGTTTTCCGGGGCAGGCACAGTAGTAACCGTAACCATGCTGCTTCTGGTCGCAGGTTATAACAATACAGCCTTTTATCCCTCTTCTGTCGACCTACAGAGTTCACTGACACTCCAAAACTCATCATCGAGCGAATTTACGCTCTCCGCGATGGCAGTAGTGTCACTCTTTGTGCCTGTCGTTATAGCATACATCTTCTATGCCTGGAGAGCGCTCGAGAAAAAGAGACTAAGCCTGGACGATCTGAACAGTGATGGTCACACTTATTGATTTTTCTTTTTCATGTAAGGGGGGATGTATGCAAAATACATCCTCTCTTATTATAAAATATGGACTATTTTCATCACTGAAAAATGTGTAGTCTCAATAAAAAGTGTAATTTTGTAATTATTGAATACTTTTATAAATACTTTCTCTATGATGAGGAAAAATAGGATATCAGTTTACTCGCTGGTTCTGCTTGCATCCTTGTTACTTATCTCGTGCGACAACAGCGGACGTAGTATGTTTAAGGACAGGAATAATGTCGAGTTCGATACAATCAGGGTGGTTTCACGTAATCACCTCGAAGGAGATACGGCCAATCCTTATTGCGATTTAAGGATTGATTTCATCTATCCCGTAAGCAGCCATAAGACGAGTCTGGATACCCTGCATCAGTTTTTCGTGAGGAGTATGTTCGGCACATCGTACGACACGCTACGGCCTGATGCTGCCGTTGAGGCATACAAAAAGAGTTACATTGACAATTACACCTACGATGCGAGAACCTACCGGGAGATCGTGAATGAAATGCATGAGCTGAACACCATGAATCCGGAGATAGATATTTCTGATAGTGAGCATGCAACAGAAGATATTTTCTATTCCTATTTTGAAAAGCTATCCGATTCCGTCGTATATAACCAATACGGTATCCTTTCTTTTCAGGTGAAGCAGTCCAATAATAAAGGAGGGGCAACATCCTATACCTCATTCCGCAATTATGTGTTCAATTTGAACAGAGGCAATCAGGTGACCGAAAACGAAATATTTAACGCCGGATACGATACTGCTTTGCAGAGTCTTTTTGTTGCATCGCTGCTGGAACAAAACAGCGTAAAAACAGTGGATGAGCTTGAGGATCTTGGTTTTTTCGGCATACAGGAGATTGTTCCTAACAAAAATTTTCTATTGAACAGAGAGGGAATCATTTACACCTTTAACAAAGGTGAATATTCTGCCTATCAACTGGATGCACCGGAAGTATTTATTCCCTACAAAGCTATCCGTTCACTGTTGAGAGAAAACAGTATCGCTTCTAAACTGGCCGATTTATAGTGAAAAATATTGAATCTTATTTCCCCGCTCTAACAGAGCTGCAGAAGAGTCAGTTTGTGGCTTTGTCCGGTTTGTATTCCGAATGGAACAGTAAAATCAATGTGATTTCGCGCAAAGATATTGATAACCTCTATCTGCATCATGTGCTGCATTCCCTCGCCATAGCCAAATATATCACTTTTGCACCAGGTACCGCCATCATGGATGTGGGTACGGGAGGCGGCTTTCCGGGCATTCCGCTTTCGATCTTTTTCCCTGAAGTAAATTTTTTATTGCTCGATAGCATTGGGAAGAAAATAAGAGTGGCGGAAGAGGTTGCCGGAGCTATCGGCCTGACCAATGTGGATGTGGTGCATTCACGTGTGGAAGAGGAAAAGAGAAAGTTCCACTTTATTGTGAGCCGAGCGGTAATGCCCCTGCCCGAACTGATCAGGATCACAAGAAAAAATATTACTAAAGAGGAGATCAACGCATTACCCAACGGGTTTATTTGTCTGAAAGGTGGTAATCTTTCTGCAGAGACAGCTCCCTTTAAACATATCGCCGAAGAGGTCTCTCTTTCCACTTACTTTGCAGACCCCTTTTTCCAGACGAAGAAATTGATTTACGTTCCGCTGCGTTGATCTATTATCTATCGTCTGATTCCGATAAATCCAAAAGAAAGCGTTATTTTTGTATCATCTCTACTCATTTTGGAATTAGGTATTGTGGAAAATCAGAAACGAATGAAACGAGTATGAACCAAAGGTCAACATTAGCTAAAATTAAAACATTCGAATTTAATCCTTTAGGAGTAAATACATACCTGCTGTCGGATGAAACGAAAGAGTGTGTTGTGATAGATGCCTCCGCGTTTTATGCCGATGAGAGGGAGTTACTGCTCAACTATATCTTTGACCACGATTTCGTGATCAAACATCTGCTCAACACCCATCTGCATTTCGATCACCTTTTCGGAATCAATATGCTTGCATCTCAGTTTGATCTTACCCTGGAGTGTCATCGGGCAGATGAATTTCTGCTGGAAGATATAAACAAACAGCTGCAAATATTCGGCCTGCCGAGCACTAACACGAATTTTAAACCGGAGATCGGCCATTACCTGAGTGAGGGCGATATCATTACTTTTGGAAATCAATCGCTGAAAGTGATGCATGTGCCGGGACATTCACCCGGGAGCATCGTCTTTTACAACGAAGTAGCCGGTTCTCTAATCAGCGGTGATGTGCTTTTTCATTCCGGTATCGGACGTACCGATCTCCCGGGTGGTGATTACGATGAACTGGTGAATAATATTCAGACAAAGCTATTCATCTTGCCTGATGAGACCGTTGTCTATCCCGGTCACGGACCCTCAACCACCATCGGATTCGAGAAAAAGAACAATCCTTTTGTCGGGATGAAGGTTTAATTCCAGATCGCAAAGGGTTTTATACCTACAGAGAGGTAGAGATGATAAACAGTAAAATCGGTTGATATAAACAATATCGTTCATATAATGGATAAAGAACAATTCAAAAATCGTCATATCGGCATCAGTGAAGCCGATAAACAAAAAATGCTCGAAGCAATCGGTTTGTCAAGCATCAACGAGCTGATTGCTCAGACAATTCCTGCCGACATCCTGTTGACGGAGCCACTGTCGCTTCCCGAACCACTGTCAGAACAGGAATATGCTGAGGAGATAGCACATATTGCTTCCCAAAACAGAATAAATGCATCTTATATAGGCATGGGCTGGTACGATACCTTCACTCCTGCACCTGTCTACCGCAACGTGTTCGAGAACCCGGTGTGGTACACTTCCTACACACCCTATCAGGCTGAAATATCGCAGGGGAGGTTGGAGGCATTGCTCAACTTTCAGACTGTTGTGAGTGAACTGACGGCGTTGCCGCTTGCTAACTGCTCACTGCTTGATGAAGCAACCGCTGCTGCTGAGGCTGCTTCCATGATGTATGGCCTTCGTAGTCGTGACCAGGTGAAGAACAATGTGGAGACCCTTTTCGTGGATGAAAAGATTTTTCCCCAAACAATGGCCGTCCTTCACACACGTATGAGTCATGCGGGTATCGGTATAGTTACAGGAGATTATAAAAGCTTTAATTTCAATACACCCTGCTTCGGGGCTATAGTTCAATATCCTGACAACAACGGCAGCGTGGAAGATTACCGCGATTTCGTGGGAAAAGCACATGCTGCCGACGCTAAGGTGGCTGTGGCGACTGACCTGATGGCGTTGGTTCTGCTCACACCCCCGGGAGAATGGGGTGCCGACATTGCCTTCGGAAGCAGTCAGCGTTTCGGAATTCCCATGTTTTACGGAGGACCATCCGCTGCTTTCTTCGCCACAAGAGAGGAGTTTAAACGTTTCATGCCGGGACGCATCATCGGCATTTCTAAAGATGTTTACGGGAAAGAGGCGCTACGTATGGCTCTTCAGACGCGTGAACAACATATCAAACGTGAAAAAGCCACCTCCAACATCTGTAC
>JAENWZ010000392.1 GCA_016649795.1 Proteiniphilum sp.
CCCTTCCTTAAAGGACTGGAAAAAGGGGGCTATCTGCAGTCCAACCAGGCTATCGTGATAGAGAATGCACCGCTGGGCATTGAGGCCGCTGTCGGGGCAGGGATTTTCACCATTGCTGTGAACACGGGACCTCTTCCCGACGCTATCCTGAGAGAAGCAGGCGCTTCGGTCGTTTTTAATTCCATGACGGAGCTGCTTGGGGAACTACCCGGAATACTCCACCTGGCTGAAACAATCAGCATCTGAAATCTCATCATCGGAGCGAACAGGATCGGCAGGAAGAAGTGTGACCTATGCAGGCATAATTCAAAACCCATATAAAATGAAACAGATCACTTTTTTTGTTATCGTCTGCGTTTTGACAGCATGTTCAGGCAACAGGGAACAATCACCCGGCGAGCAGATTGCCATTGAGACCGATGCGGGCAACTTCACCCGCGCCTCGCAGATAATCGATTCGCTGCTGTCATATCAGAAGATGAGTGATGAGAGAAAAGAGGAGCTCCTCTTTACAAAAGATTCGCTGCACCGGGTAATGCTTGATTTTAACAGGAGCCGCGAGGAGATAATCAGCTGGATTGTAGAGCATCATCAATTCACCCCGACAGAAGAGCAGCTCAACCGGTGGGAAATATCCAAAACACTCGAATACAGGATGATTGACGGGGTGAAACGCTATTTTCGCAACGCGGCAGCCAATCTCTTCAGGGTGGATGCCGAAGCAAGAAAGCTCTCACAGACACCACCGGCAACTACAGAAAACGGCACACAGAAGATTCTCGAGAGCCATCTCACGCAACTCATTCCCACTAATACAAAAGGGAAATATCTGTTACCTAAGGTCCCAATGCAGATAAAATACATCCTCACCCTCGAGCCCGGTGTTGCGGAAGAGGGAGAGACGATTCATGCCTGGCTGCCCTACCCCAGACAAGGTCTCCGAAGACAAACAGATGTGCAATTTATCGGGGCATCACAGGAGAAGTACACTTTTTCGGAGGATAAAACAGGACATTCCTCCATTTATATGGAGCAAAAAGCACGAAAAGATGAGCCTGCCGTTTTTTCGGTTGAATATGCATTCAGCTCACAGGGTGAATGGTTTGATCTTTCTCAACTCGACATACAACCCTATCAGACCCAAACGGAAGAATACAGAGAATATACATCGGAACGAATCCCTCATATCCGGTTTTCCAAAAGAATCAGGACACTGACCGACAGCATCACCAAAGATGCAGAGACACCTGTTGAGAACCTGCAGGCAATCTATCGTTATATCGCAGCAAACTATCCCTGGGCGAGTGCGCTGGAATACTCCACCATCGCCGATATACCTGCTTATGTGATTGAAAACGGCAAGGGCGACTGCGGCCAGGTCACCCTGCTGCTGATCACGATGCTGCGCTACAAAGGGATACCCGCACGATGGCAGAGTGGCTGGATGACACA
>JAENWZ010000389.1 GCA_016649795.1 Proteiniphilum sp.
CGTCCAAAAACGAAACCTCTTCCCCCGTCATTCATATTGACATTGGAAAGATATAAAAAGCGATCGTCAGGTGTTCCAATTGCATCATTCCCGGTTAATCCATGCGTCGCTTTTAATCTAAGCGTGCTCACAACATCTTTGATCGGTTCCCAGAAAGCCTCATTGGAGATAGTCCATGCTATTCCTGCAGAGGGGAAGAAACCCCATCGATTAGTCTTATGGAACCTTTCAGAGGCGTTCAAACCAAAGTTTAGCTCTACGAAATATCTGCTGTCGTAGGAATAGGTGGTTCTTCCGGCAAACCCTACGTTGCGGAAAGGTAAGGAGGATTGCAAATTATCGGCGTTGCCTGTGACTCTGTTCTGAGCGATAAACACCAGCAACCCGTTTACATCATGCCTGTCATTGAAGGTTTGATCATAGTTGAGTGCCGATTCCGAATAGAAATTGGATTGTACATCTTTGCTTCCCGGATAGTAATCAAGATATTCTGTACCTCCATCTTCATTTAACACTGACAACTTAAACGTGTCGTTAATTCTATTGTAACTGGTTGCCTGGTACCAAAATGGATTGTAAGCTCTTAAAGTTTCAAAAAAGGTATTTCTGCCTGTGTTTGCCATTGTGCGGAAAGAGAGTCCTTCTATCAGTTGATCTAAATTCTGTTTGACTTCGAACTGGGCGGTCATTACAGAACGTGAATAATTCTTGTAGCCTCTCACCATTTCAGCGTAAGGATTTAAGTAATATGATCCGGTACCATCGTCATAGTTACCAAACATAATGTGTCTCAGGTATCTATGATCATCATCCGGTTCATAATAAGGCGGAAATAAAACCGGATTTGTCCGCATAACATTCCTGTATACCTGCGTACCGCCATAGATGGGACCGGTATATTCATCGAAAGTACCACTCACCCTTACATCAAGTTGTGTTGTAGGGGTCAAGTTAACGTTCACATTGCTGCGTATCGAATAGGTCTTCAGGTCAATATTACTGTTGAAGTTATTGCGTTGATCCACTTTCAGAAGCCCGTTGTTCTGATCAAATCCACCGGCAACATAATAACGGGCAACCTTCCCACCACCACTTACATTCAGATTCACACTCTGGTTGGTAGTATAATCCTTGATAAGTTCACTTCTCCAGTCTGTACTGGGATACATTGAACTATTTACTCCTGCAGCAGTGTTGTCAATCTTTTGCTTGGAATAGGGCAGTATACCCAACGGATCTCTTGTCAGCACAGCCTCGTTATGCATTTTCATATAGGTAACAGGATCTGCCAACTCCACATTTTTTGTAGGCATCGATACAAAGTTTTCTACCCTGAATGATATCTTAGCCTTTCCCTCTTTCCCCTCCTTCGTTTTAATTAAAATCACACCATTCGCTGCGCGGCTACCGTAAAGAGAAGTAGCCGTGGCATCTTTCATAATGGAAAAACTGGCAATATCATCCGTTTGCAGACGCGCCAGATCTGTGGATGAGCTTTCAATCC
>JAENWZ010000377.1 GCA_016649795.1 Proteiniphilum sp.
ATGACCATTCAAGAAAGAATTCACTCCTACAAGCTGTTGGCCCATGAGAAGATAGAGAGGGTGATCTCCTGACTTTTGACTATCAACTGCAGGAAGGTATTGCCATCAATATGAATGCCAGCTTTCTGATGAAGAAAATGGAAATCACGGAATAGCCTCATGGTTCATCCTAAAAATTCTCAAAAACCGTATAAAAACAGTGCAGACTATCGGTCTATGGCGATTTTTTATGTAAGTTTGCACCCGATGAAAAATAAGCTGTTCATATCACTACTGGCGACGATGTTATGCATCGCGAGTGCGTACCCGCAGGCCCGCATCATCATGCCCGACTCATCGCAAATAACCACGAATCCCGACTCGCTCGATCTGCTTCCACGCAGACCCATCGTGCCGGATTCAACGGGTAAGTCACAAAGAACATCATCACAACTGGATCACCTGATCAACGATCACGGTGCAGAAGCCGACTCGTTGCTGCGGCTGGCCCGGATGACCATCTGGAAACTGGATGCCCGCACCGCTAACCGACTGCCTGCTGAATCAGACACGTTGCTGCACAATTACCAGCAGACAACCCTTCCCGACGGGCAGTCAGTGGCGATGGGTTTCCTGGCACCACTGGGATCGCCGGCCATCTCCAAGATCTTTTTCGATCGCGGGGAGACAGAGACCTTTGTCTTCAACGATGCGCACTACCTCTATCTGAAGGATCCTGAGAAGCTGCTTTTCGTCAACACGCGTGTGCCCTATTCGAAGATTAATTTTCAGCGCGGAACGGGGAAGCAGACCAACGAGGAGCGTCTGGATGCACGTATCACAACCAATTTCGGGAAATCATTGAATGTGGGGGTGGATGTGGATCTGATCAATTCCCGTGGTTTTTATAACTCGCAGTCAGTGAAGCACAACAATTTCACCCTTTTCGGCAATTATCTCTCAGACAGGATAGAAGCACATGCATTCATGAACCTGAGCTCCATGACCAATTTCGAGAACGGCGGTATCACTGAGGAGATTTTTATTACCGATCCGGATGCTGTGCAGGAGAACTTCACTTCGAGAGATATTCCGGTTAAGTTCACCAACACCTGGAACGCACTGGGTAACAACCGCTTTTTCCTGTCGGGGAGGTACAATCTGGGTTACAGGGAGATAGAAGGTGATTCGCTGCACCTGGGGCAGGGTCATTTCGTACCGGTCGCCAGCATCGGTTATTCTACGCAATACACAGGGCAGCATCGCCGCTTTTTATCGCACGATACCGCTTACGTGGATGTGGAAGGGGTGCAGATGCATAAGATTGACCAATTCTATGCCAACAAGTACTACAACGAGGCAGTGGATGACAGCATACACTTCACATCATTTAAAAACAGCGTTTCGCTCAGTATGCGGGAGGGGTTTAAGGAGTGGGTAAAATTTGGGTTGACCGCTTTCCTGGAGCACGATCTGCGCAATTACTCCATGAGAGACAGCGTGGGACCGGGATATATGAATCATCGTGAAAGTGCGGTCACCATTGGTGGTCTGCTCAATAAACAGCAGGGGGAGAACCTGTTGTTCAACCTCCGGGCTGATACTTCCAATCGTACCATACTGGAATTGAAACTGG
>JAENWZ010000044.1 GCA_016649795.1 Proteiniphilum sp.
AAGTCGCTGCCACCGTCACTGAACTCAGCTGAAATCGGATAAATGTCCGGCAAAGATACGGCATATTTATAATTTTCCGCCTCTTTTCTGGAAGAATCGAAGAAATTTTCTGCTGCAATCACCGGCAGGAAGTGTTCATTTTCGAGTTTCTCCCAATTGGTCGTGTAGAATGAGATGTTGCTGTCGCACAGATCTCCGCAAACAGTTTTGATCAGACAGACAATAACGGAGTCCTCCGCCACCGGCAGCATTTTCAATTGTGTGGTTCCGATAGCTGAGGTCCGGATCTGCAGAAAATCGTTGCTTTGCCTGATTTTATGAACCTCCCCCATAGCATAAGGGACCACCGTTGTGCCGGTATCAACAAGCAACATCGTTTTGTTGTCTTCCGAGACTCCCGGAAGCAACCCAGACGGCATCGACCTGAACAGATCACCGATTGTTTGTCCGTAGCCAAACATTGAGAAAAAGATAAACAGAAAAAGTATATTTCTTTGCATGTGATTATTTAATTCCTTTGTATATGTTTATTTTGTGAGAATACCTATCTGGCTCATTTCAATCGCTGGTTTACCTCCATCAACACCGCTGACTGCTTCTAACTCTATAAAACGAGCGTTGACTGTTTCATCTAAAGAAACCTGTTGTGGTATGGGATTGTTCTTGATGTTACTGAACTCTCCTTTTTTTGCCTCTTGCCAAGATACTGCATCTACGCTTACCCGGAATGCATAGTTGAATACCAATTCTTTTGAATCATAGGGACTGTATGTAAATCCTTTGATTGGGTAAATCTCACCCAAATCAACGATGAGCGGATTCTCGCCTGTTGATTCCCATTTGTCAGAAGAGATATCCGACAAACGGATATCATTCTGGTCACCTGCCATTGCAAGCGCTTTATATGCACCCACTTTTTTGATGTTGGCAATGTCTCGTGTTTCCGAAACAGTGATCCGCAATTTTGAGGGGTTGATCTCTTCGAATTTCAACAGTCGTTTATAACCGATAGTAGTGCCTTCTGTAAGGAATACCCATTCATCATTCACTAACCCTTCCACTTTAAACTCTTCTACCCGTTGTCCTTTTTGAATATCCTCCTGCAGCATGACGGTGTTGATGGTTTCACCCGGCACCACATTGTATTCTTTTGATGCTCCTGAACGGGCTTTCCAGAGAATCCCGCCATCAGTGATTTTTTCGTTATTGAAGGTATTGGAGATGTAAGCACCGAATTTTCTGAGACGTTCCACATCCACCTCATGTAATCTGCCCCGCCTGTCGGGAGGAACGTTCAACAGCAACACTGAATTCATCCCTACCGATTGATAGTAGATATCTACTAGCTGTCGCAAAGTCTTTACCTGCTCATCCTGCTCGGGATGATAAAACCAGCCCGGACGAATAGATACATCCACCTCCGAGGGATACCAATACAATGTTTTTGCTTCTACAATAAGTTCACTGCCGCCCAAGTCTTTGGCAACAGGAGAGATATTTAACCGTTTGTTCTCGATCGTGACAGCTTCGTTGATATCCGGATTCAGCGGTGTGACACTCCACTCTGTTTCCCTGCCCAGACCATTCTCGTTACCAACCCATCGCACATCGTCGCCCATAATTGCTTTCACAGCTTTAGGCTGAAGGCTGTCGATCACATGATAAAAGCGTGTCCAGTCATATTCCTGCACTTTGCCGTTGGGGCCTTCTCCGTTGGCCCCGTCAAACCATACTTCATGCACCTCACCGTAATTTGTAAGCAATTCGCTGAGCTGACTGACAAACATTTTGTTATATTTGGGTGAGTCGCCGTAGCTCTCAGCGTTCCTGTCCCAGGGTGAGAGGTAGACCCCAAACTTCATATTCTGTTTATCGCATGCTTCCTTCACCTCTCGTACGATATCACCCTGTCCGTTGCGCCACCCTGATGCTGCCACGGAATGATCCGTTGTTTGCGTGGGCCATAGACAGAAGCCGTCGTGATGCTTTGCTGTGAGAATGATCATCTTAAAGCCGGCATCCTGTAGCGTGGTGACCCACTGCTCGGCATTGAAATCGGTTGGGTTGAACAGAGCCGGATCTTCCGAGCCGTCACCCCATTCACGTCCGGTGAAAGTGTTCATGCCGAAATGAATGAAAGCTGTTAATTCCAGTTGCTGCCATTCATATTGGCGTTGTGTGGGTACAACATACGCAGCCAGTTTTACTTTTTGATCGGAAGTAAGAATATCGGGAAAAGTCAGTCTCTTTTCAAAAAAGGTGTTGGCTCTCTGGTTACATCCCGTAAGAACAGCAACTGAGATCAATAAACCGGTAAAAATAAATTTTCTCATACGATACCTCTGTTGAATTAATAGCGAACAAAGTTACTCTTTTTGACGCAATATCAAACAAAAAAAAGCCACCCCTGTTGGGATGGCCTGAACCGATTAAATGTCGCTTCTTCTTATTGATTTGTTAAAGCGGCAGTTTATTCCACTACCTGGCCCAAAGTGTCGGCAGCAGCAGCTTCAGCAGCTTCAATAGCAATTTGAATGCTATCTGCCTGAGCTTTTGCTATGCTGTCCAGTTTTGCTACTTCAGCAAGACTGTCTTGTCTGGCTTTTTCAGCATTCACCTGAGCATTGTTGCAAGAAACAAAACCCAAAGTTGCAATTGTAGCAACTAATAACAATACTTTTTTCATTCTTTAGTAATTTTAAACGATAAATAAAATTGTTTATATAAAAACGATGCAAAATTACATCAAAAACATGTTATGCAACATGTTTAAGGGAATTATTATAGTTAAATGATGTTAAGTGGTTGCTGCTCTTGATTCTTCAGCAGGAAAATGATTCTGCAACCAATGATTTTGGGTATACACAGCTCTTGCTCATTCTTCTTATAACATACTACTACACTTGTTTTGGGGGATAGAATTGCCGGATGTGACTGCAAAAAAAATACCCTGAATTTTTTTAATCTTCAGGGCATGCGTCAAAAACTTTTTTATGATCAGCTGTAGAGAAAACGTTTAATACTTTTCTTGGGTGTTTTTTCGAATTCGCTGTTTACTATTTCAATAGAAATGATTTTTTCGTAATGGGCCACCGCTTTATTGAGTATTCCTTTGTTTTCCAGCATGATCTCTTCCAGTCTTTCCCTAGTGATATTATTGGCTGTCACCGCGGCAACATCGGGATAGACCAGGGCCACCAGTTTGTATTCTCGTAGAACGATCACACTTTCGGCAATGTAGGGCAAGTTATTCAATCTCGATTCAATCTCTTCAGGATAGATATTCTGACCGTTTGCCGCGAGGAGCATATTTTTAATACGTCCTTTGATAAAGAGTCGTTTGTCTTTTATTATGCCCAAATCGCCTGTTTTAAGCCATCCGTCGTCAGTGAACGCAGCCTCTGTCGCTTCCGGATTCTTATAGTATCCCTTCATCACATTTTCTCCGTACACCTGTATCTCTCCGGGTATATTTTCAGGATCGCCGGAATCGATACGTGCTTCCATTATCTCATCCAGCACTGAACCGCAGGAAGTGGGGATGAAGTTATCATGGTGGTCGTAGGAGATAAGAGGTGCACACTCCGTCATTCCGTAACCAACAGAGAACGGGAATTTCATTCTGTAGAAAAAAGCCTCCACTTCCGCGTTCAAGGCAGCACCGCCTATGACCACCTCTCTGAAATTACCTCCCAATGATTCAATAAGCGATTTTTTTATTTTATTTAAGATGAGATTATTTATCCCGGGTATCTTTAATAGTACCTTAACGATAGGTTTGTCAATAATTGGCAATATCTTCTTCTTGTAGATCTTTTCGAAAATAAGCGGTACGGTGAAAATCAGTTTTGGCTTTACCTCCTTTAACGCAATGATGAGATTCTGCGGTGTTGGGGTTGTACCCAGCAAAGTGATGTGAACACCGGTTGCCAATGCGTAAAGAAAATCGAAAGTGCAGCCATAGATGTGCGCCATGGGTAAAAATGCCAGATTTCTTTCTCCGGTAAACAAAAGATTCAGCTTCTGACCATAAGTAATGTTTCCGGCGAGGTTATTTGCCGTGATCATTACCCCCTTGCTAAAACCGGTTGTTCCGGAGGTATAATTGATGCAAACAACCTCTTCATTGCTCACATCGGCATAGCGTATATCTTCCTTAGTGAACCTCTCCTGATAGCGGCTTTTGAGCCTCTCATCCGGCATCTTCATTTTTTCTTTCACGCTCTCATCATCGCTTTTCAACAGCGCGAAAGAGGGTATTTCAAAAACAGGCACCTTTACATTATCCCGGTCCATCGTTCCCCAGAGTGATTTGTTTACAAAGACCAGTTTCGAATCGGAATGTGCAATAATATATTCAATACTTTCCGGATTGAATTCATGCAGGATTGGTACTACAATAACAGCTCCATAGGTGATCGTGGCCATAAACACCACAGACCAGGAAGAGTGATTTCTACCTATAAGTGATATTTTATCCCCTTTTTGAATTCCCAGGTCAGAAAACAGCAGGTGAAGTTTCGCTATTGTTTCAGCTAACTCTCCGTAGGTATATGATGTACCTCCTTTATAATCGGTTAGAGCCGGTAGATCCCAGTTCTTTTTAAAACTATCTTGGTATAACTGAATGAAATTCTGTTGAATCATAATTGCACATATTTGTGATAAGTGTGCAAAAATAACACCTTAATATTGATTCTCAAAGAAAAAAGAGTAATAAATAGGAGTAAAATTGTAATTTTGTGGTTTGAAAAATTTAAATTACTATAAATAGTCGTTCGATTCTTCTATCACAGCAGAAATAAGAACGACAAAACATATATGATCGATCAATCAATTTTTAAAAATAAAACTGCAGCCTACTTTACGCTGGGTTGCAAATTGAATTTTGCTGAAACATCAGCTATCGGGAGACAGCTGTTGAATTCAGGGGTGATCCGTGCCCGCAGGGGGCAACAGGCAGATATTTGTGTGATCAATACCTGTTCAGTGACGGAGCTGGCCGATAAGAAAGGGCGTCAGACAATAAGGAAGGTGATCCAGGAGCATCCGGATGCATTTGTAGTAGTTACCGGATGTTATGCGCAATTGAAACCGGAAGATGTAGCAGGGATCGATGGTGTGGATCTGGTGCTCGGTACAGAGCAGAAACTTGATGTGGTGAAATACCTGGACGACCTGAAGAAAAAAGAGAGGGGAGAGGTGATCACCTCTAAGACGCATCGTATACGATCGTTCGTTCCTTCAGTATCAGCTGATGACCGCACCCGTTATTTTCTGAAGGTGCAGGATGGCTGCGATTATTTCTGTTCTTTTTGTACTATTCCCTATGCCAGGGGTAGAAGTCGTAACGGCTCCATTGCCGATCTGGTGAGACAGGCTGAGCAGGTGGTAGAGGAAGGTGGAAAGGAGATCGTGCTTACGGGTGTGAATATAGGTGATTTTGGCCATTCGACCAAAGAGCGTTTTCTGGATCTGATCATGTCGCTCGACAATGTGGAAGGTATAGAACGTTATCGTATCTCATCTATCGAACCCAACCTGCTGTCAGACGAGATCATTGATTTTGTTGCTGCATCAAAGCGCTTTGCCCCTCATTTCCACATGCCGCTGCAGGCAGGCAGTAATGCGGTGCTCAAGCTGATGAAACGACGCTATGATACCGCTCTGTTCCGTCATAAAGTGGAAAAAATAAAAACGATACTTCCTCATGCCTTTATTGGTGTGGATGTGATTGTGGGTGTGCGTGGTGAAACAGATGCCTATTTTGAAGAGAGCAAACTGTTCATTCAATCGCTCGATATCCCTCAGCTACACGTTTTCACCTATTCAGAGCGGCCCGGGACACAAGCGCTGCAAATAGAGTATGTGGTTGATCCAAAAACGAAACATGTCCGCAGCAAGGCGCTGCTAGATATCTCAGACGACAAACTGCTCCGGTTTTACGAATCACAAATGGGAACAGAGAAAAAAGTGTTGTTTGAACACACAAAAAGAGGAGACAAAATGCACGGGTTTACTGAAAATTATGTAAAATTGTACGCCGATTACGATCTGTCGCTTATAAATAAAATTTCGGATGTGGTAGTAGGTGGTTACGACGAGGAGGGGATGTCAATGAAAGCGGAATTTTGATGGCTGCTGACAGAAAAAAGAGCTTGGCTTATTATCTGTTGTATGGGGTGTTATATTTTCATGCACTGCTGCCATTTCGGCTGTTGTATGTGATGTCTGATATCCTGTTTTGGCTTGCTTACCATCTTGTGAGATACAGGAGAGTACATGTCAGAAAGAATCTTATGAACGCATTCCCTGATAAACCGATAATGGAGATAAGGCAGATTGAAAGAGACTTCTATCATCATCTGTGTGATTATTTCGTTGAGTCGATCAAAACACTTCATATGTCTGATGAAGAAGCGTGTGAGCGGATGAAATTTGAGAACAGGGAGATTATAGAGAGCTGTACCAAAGAGGGGAACTCCTGTTTGCTATGCCTTGGTCATTACGCCAATTGGGAGTGGGTCACTTCCATAGGGCTGCATCTTTTGCCGCGGGCAGAGCTGGGACTCATCTACAAGAGATTGCATTCAGAGGCTTTCGATCAGCTATTCCTGAAGATCCGTAATCACTTTGGTGCAAAACCAATAGAGATGAAAAGCGCATTCCGTAAGATGATCAAGCTGAAAAATGAGGGAAAGACGATGACTGTGGGTTTTCTCGCCGATCAGCGACCATCAAGAAATCAAGATCAATACTGGACAACGTTTCTCAATCAGGATACACCTGTTCAGACCGGGATGGGTAAGATTGCCGCTCATCTCGGATTGCCGGTGGCCTATCTCGACATAACAAAAGTAAAGCGGGGATATTACATAGGGAAAATTCAGGTTATTTCAACTGATGCGAGTCAGGAGCCGGAGTTTGCCATCATGGAGCGTTATATGCGAAAGCTGGAAGAGACCGTTTTGAAGGAGCCGGCCTATTATCTATGGTCACACAACCGTTGGAAATTTAAGAAAATAAAGGGAGTGTAGAAGGTTTTTTATTTAACAATGAGCAGAATGAAATGGTGAAAACATCGGTGGTCATATTGAACTGGAACGGGAAAAGACTGCTTGAGCAGTTTCTCCCTTCTGTGGTAGAACACTCATTGAGCGATGAGTGCAGGGTCGTTGTTGCCGATAACGGTTCCACTGATGACTCCGTAGTGTTTCTGAAAACAAATTACCCCGGGCTGCCGTTGATCATGCTCGATAAAAACTACGGGTTTGCCGACGGGTACAATAAAGCGTTACAGCAGACAGATTCGGAATATGTGGTTTTGTTGAATTCAGATGTGGAACCCACCCAAGGGTGGCTAGATCCCCTGATCTCTTTTATGGAATCACATCCCGGTGTGGCTGCCGTGCAACCCAAGATCCGCTCCTACCGGGAGAAGAACCGGTTTGAATATGCCGGGGCTGCGGGTGGTTTTATTGATCTCTACGGATATCCATTCTGCAGAGGCCGTATTCTGGAGGTGGTGGAAGAAGACAAGGGACAGTACGATACCCCAATACCACTTTTTTGGGCTACAGGAGCCTGTCTCTGTATCCGGAAGAAAGACTTTGTTGAGGCTGGTGGCCTGGATGCCCGTTTTTTCGCACATATGGAGGAGATTGATCTATGCTGGCGATTAAATGCGCGTGGCAGGAGAGTGATGTGCCTGCCCTCATCGGTTGTCTATCATGTGGGCGGGGCATCACTGAGCAAGGATAACCCGAGGAAAATTTATCTCAACTTCCGCAATAATCTGCTGATGCTCTATAAGAACCTGCCGCAATCTGCATATCATTCCACATTTCTGATACGTTATTTGTTCGATTTTCTGGCTTATCTGCATCTGCTTTTACAAGGTGATTTTAAGAGTGCACATGCTGTCGTTGAAGCCCATTCCGATTTCCTGAAGATGCGTTCATCCTTTCAGTTCACCCGTCGGGAGAATTTAAAAAAAACGACTGTGAAGCATATTTCTGTTCAATACAGGAAAAGCATTCTGCTGGACTTCTATCTGAGAGGGAAGAGAACCTATCAATCCATTTTCCGGACTGAGAAAGAGCTCACTCAAAGTGAAAGCTCAGAGTGATCATTCGCTGTGTGGCCTTCGACAACGATTTTGCATATTTCTGCAGACTTTCATCTTTCAGATCAGGCCGTTCTTTTTCCAGTATATCAGGTAATCCGAAACTAAACTTCAGTTCAGGTGCCAGTTTAAACAGTGGCAGATATAAATCGCATCCTACACCAAACTCAACTCCGAAATCATATGGTTTTAACAGTACAGCCCTGTTTTTCCGTGATGCCAGCTCCAGGCTTCCATAACCTCCCAGGAGGGCATACGGCCTGAAGTTATTGAATCTGTCGCCGGAGATCTTTAGATGAAGCGGTAGTGAGATATAGTTGTTCCTTATGCGTGACGTGAATTCCTCTCCCGATGATTGTTCCCTGAAGACAAAGCGCTTATCACCCAGGTAAAGCGTAGGTATGGCACGCAGATTCATAAATCTGTTCAGGTACAAATCACTGATGATACCCACTGAAAAGCCTGGTGAATAACGGGGTATCCCGGAAAACCACACCTCTCCGTTATCATTCACAAACCCCGATTGGGTAAGGATCAGATCCTGTGTATGCAGCCCGAGGGTAAAACCCAGGTGGAACAACCGCTGGTCGGCGTAGGGCTGGTTTTGCAGCTTACGCTCCTGCCCGAAGATGCTACCTCCAAGACTGAGTAGTAACAAAAGAAGATATGTCGTTCTTATTCTCATTCGATGTTTAAACGCTCTTCAACGTCGGATATTGTGCGGATGGTTTGAGAAAGATATCTGCAAACTATTTTTTATTAATAAAAAACTTTCTACCTTTGCATCAACAAAAAATATCCATTTACATTAACTAACTTATTATTCATTATGGCTTACGTAATTAGTGAAGATTGCATTGCATGTGGAACCTGTATCGACGAATGTCCTGTTGATGCAATATCAGAAGGTGATATCTATGTGATTGATCCCGAAGTATGTACTGACTGCGGTTCATGCGCAGAAGTATGCCCCACCGAAGCAATCCATCCAGAATAGATAAACTGGCACATTGAATAAAAAAGCTGAACAATAACTGTTCAGCTTTTTTAATTTGAAGCAAAAAAAACGCCTCTTTTGGAGGCGGTTTTCATATAATCTGGAACGGTTCGTTAACCGTTTACTTTTGCCATGTAAGCAACCAGGTCAAGCACTTTGTTGGAGTATCCCCATTCGTTGTCATACCAGCTGATTACTTTGACGAAAGTAGGGCTTAACTGGATACCTGCTTTTTCGTCGAAGATAGATGTGCGTGCATCGCCGATGAAATCGCTCGATACCACATCTTCGCTCGTATAACCGAGGATACCTTTCAGTTCGCCTTCAGAAGCTTCTTTCATTGCTGCGCAAATCTCTTCGTAAGAGGTTTCTTTTGCCAAACGTACGGTCAGGTCAACTACAGAAACGTTCAGCGTAGGAACGCGCATTGACATACCGGTTAATTTACCGTTCAGTTCAGGAATAACTTTACCTACTGCTTTGGCAGCTCCGGTAGAAGAAGGGATGATGTTGGCTGAAGCAGCACGGCCACCTCTCCAGTCTTTCGCTGAAGGACCGTCCACAGTTTTCTGTGTTGCTGTGGTGGAGTGTACAGTAGTCATTAATCCTTCGAGTATACCGAATTTGTCGTTCAGTACTTTTGTTACGGGAGCCAGACAGTTGGTTGTGCAAGAGGCGTTGGATACGAATTGTTCACCTTTGGTGTAGCTCTTTTCGTTCACACCCATCACATACATACGGGTGTCATCCTTGGAAGGAGCAGACATAACCACATATTTTGCACCTGCATTGATGTGTGCCTGTGCTTTATCTTTTGAGAGGAACAAGCCGGTAGATTCAACTACATATTCTGCACCAACAGCATTCCATTTCAAGTCTGCCGGGTTTCTTTCTGCACTTACACGAATGGTGTTTCCGTTCACTACCAGGTTGCCATCTTTCACATCAACAGTTCCTTTGAACTGACCGTGGATGGTGTCGTATTTTAACATATAAGCGATGTAATCTACATCGAGCAAGTCATTGATACCCACTACCTGAATATCGTCTCTGTTTTGAGCTGCACGGAAAACCAAGCGTCCGATGCGACCGAATCCGTTAATACCTACTTTAATCATACTTTATTGAATTTTATTTGTTAAAAGTGTTCTTTATCTTTCTTGATGAATTAGTTCCCGTAATGCCGATAAGCTCACTTACTTATCTTTATGCCTATATTGATTATCGAAAACGTTCCCAAAAACCATCTTTTTAATTGAGTTACAAAATTACAAAATCTTTTCTTTTTAACGAAATTATTTGTATCAAAAAACTGTAATTTTTTGATTTTGAGACTCCCGAAACAGACTATTAAGTAGAAATAGTGTTCTCTTACCCACCAAAGATAGTTTGGTTGTATAAATCAATTATTTGTGGATAAAATTATGACGTTTATCCAAAAAAAACGTATCATTGTACAAAATTTCCTTTAGACGAAATATTTATCGCAAGATTTATGGCAAAAATCAATGTTTCTATAATTAAAGAACGTTTTAAGGGAAGACTCAAAGTAAAAGAGGAGACCCGGAACTTCTATAACGGTGTCTTTATTGATTTGGGTGAGCTGGTCATGTTCACCGGGAATGTGATTAAAGAAATGTTCCATCCTCCTTTTGAATTTCGGGAGTTGACCAAACATGGATTTTTATTGGGTAATAAATCGTTGGCACTGGTAGTGTTTACCGGCTTTATCATGGGACTGGTACTCACCATGCAGATGAATCCTATTCTCTCCGACTTCGGCGCACAGACACTCCTGCCGGGTGTGATTGCCGTATCGATGATACGTGAATTGGGGCCAGTCATTACGGGACTGATCTGTGCTGGCAAGATAAGCTCGGGAATAGGTGCAGAGATTGCAGCAATGAGAGTAACGGAACAGATTGATGCGATGGAGGTGTCGGGTACACGTCCCCTGAGTTTTGTTGTCGCTTCCCGCGTAATGGCCACAACATTAGTCGTTCCGATACTGGTTATATTTGCTGATGCGTTCAGCCTTTTCGGCGCTTTCCTGGCCGTGAATATATTCGAAGATACATCGGTTACGCTCTTTGTTAATCGTGCGTTTTCTTTACTGGGTTTTGTCGACTTGTTCCCTTCAACGCTGAAAACAGTTTTATTCGGTTTTTTTATTGGTTTGATTGGTTGTTATAAAGGGTACACCGCCGGCAGAGGAACCGAATCGGTGGGAAAAGCGGCCAACTCAGCCGTGGTAGCTTCATCGCTAACCATATTCGTGATCGA
>JAENWZ010000399.1 GCA_016649795.1 Proteiniphilum sp.
TCATTGCACAGGTGGCCGGTTATATCAGCTTTGACATAGAAGGTAACAGATGTACCATAGAGACCAAACAGAGATGAACAGATCTGTACAATACAGTTATTCACCCAAAATAATTATAGTATGAATACATCATGACAAGACAAAAAAACCGGAATAAAGCGGCTACTTTATTCCGGAAACACCCGCATTAGAGTATGACTCTGAAAAAGGCAAATTGACCAACAGTCTAACCTAACGCTAAGTAAAACATCAAATTTATGAATTATTACCGAATTAACACTGTAAAAGCAAAGTTTTTCCTGCTGTTTTGTGTGATGATCTGCCTGCAAAACTTCGCTTACGCTCAAACGAATGCACGGATAACCCTGAACAGAAAAAAAATAACGGTTATCGATGCATTGAGAGAGATTGAAAAACAATCCTCTTTCTCCATTGCATTCAACGAATCTCAACTAGCCGGCAAAGAGCCGGTTGACCTGAATGTGAAAAATGAATCCGTTGAAAAGGTATTGGCAGGCTTACTCAAAGATACCGGCTTCACCTATCAGATCAGGGATAGTTACATCGTGATTGTGCAGAATGCTGAGACAGTACAACAGGCAGCACAGAAAAAAGTTACAGGAGTGGTGCTGGATGAGAATGAAGACCCGCTTATCGGGGTGACAATCGTGAGAATGGATGATCCTGCCTCGGGCACATCAACCAATCTGAACGGCGAGTTTTTTATCAATGCGAGTGAGGGAGGCACCCTGCTCTTCTCCTATATCGGATACAACACCAAAGCAGTACAGGTGACCGGCTCAATCCGCTACACCATCCGCATGGAGCCCGACACAAAACAGCTCTCGGAGGTGGTGGTGACTGCCCTGGGGCTCAGACGCTCGGAGAAGGCGCTGAGTTACAACGTACAGCAGATCGACGGTGACAACCTTGTGGGCATCAGAGATGCCAACTTCATCAACACCCTCGCGGGAAAAATAGCCGGTGTAACTATCAACAGCAGCTCATCCGGCATAGGAGGCTCCAGCAAGGTGGTGATGAGAGGTACCAAATCCATATCTGGAAATAACAACGCCCTTTATGTGATTGATGGTATCCCCATGCCTTCTCTTGCCTCCACACAGCCCTCCGACCTTTTTACAGGGATGGGTCAATCGGGCGACGGGGCTGCGGACATCAACCCTGATGACATCGAATCCATCTCAGTCCTCACCGGACCCGCGGCAGCAGCCCTCTACGGCAGCGAGGCTGCCAACGGGGTGGTGCTGATCACAACCAAACAGGGTGAGATCGACAAAGATCTGTCGATCACCTTCACCAACAACACCCAATTTTCCTCTCCCTTTGTGACACCCAGGTTCCAGAACACCTACGGTTCCGAAACCGGTAGCTTCTCCAGTTGGGGAGAGA
>JAENWZ010000082.1 GCA_016649795.1 Proteiniphilum sp.
CTCCTGCCCTGCGGCCTGCCGAAATACATCCCTCCGGTGAGCTCACGGATACAGACGAAATCGGCACCCTCCACCAGATCGGCACGCAGCGGCGACTTATGTAACAATGATGGAAAGGTCATCACGGGACGGATATTGCCGTAGAGTCCAAGCTGCTGGCGCATGCGTAGCAATCCCTGCTCGGGGCGCACCTTCGCATTGGGATCGTTGTCATACTTGGGATCACCTATGGCACCGAAAAGGATGGCGTCGCTCTCCATGCATAGTGCATGTGTTGCGATAGGGTAAGGATCACCCGTCGCATCAATGGCGCAGGCACCTACGATACCCTCTTTCAGCGAAAGGGTATGTCCTTTTTTCTCACACACCGCCCGGGTTACTTTCAACGCCTCTCTCATTATCTCCGGGCCTATTCCGTCACCCGCCAGCACTGCAATTTTTAACTCCATTCGTTTTTTGAAATTTATTTTTTGAGCATTCAGTTGTCTTTGAACAACCTGCTCTCTTCTTTTTTTTCTGTTTATGAACCCTGAACTTTTGAACCTATTAACTTACTAACATAAAACGTACAAACCTATTAATTTACAAAGCTTCCACCTACAAAGCTGTTCGCTGAATGCTGAAAGCTAACTCCCTAACCACTGCCCTTACAAAGCTTTCTCCTAAAAAGCTGATTGATGATTGCTGATTGCTAAAAAGCTGACCGCTAAGGTAACGGCAAATAGTTCATATTGGGAATATTCCCACTCTCAATCATGTTCAGCATCTTCACTGTTGCCTTGATGGCTGCCACGGTCTGGTCAATATCCAGCGCCCGGGTTTTAAAGATCTTCCCGTCATGCTTCCAGGTGATGATCGTCTGCACATAGGCATTGGTCTTTCCGCCCGGCGGGATCACCACCTCGTAGTCGATCAGCTCAGGTGTAGGTTTGTTGAGACGCCGGTAGATCTTGTACATCGCCTTCGAGAAAGCGTGGTACTGACCATCACCGGCAGCGGTCTCCTGAAAAACCTCTCCTTTTATCGCTATCTTCACGGTTGCCGTAGGCCGCAGCCCGTCGGTGAGCGTGAGAGAGTAGTTGAGCATCTCTATCTCCTTGCTGTCGAGCCCATTCTTTAGCACATCGGAAACGATGTAAGGCAGCTCGTCCAGGTTCACAATCTCTTTCTTATCACCCAGCTCAATGATGCGTGCCGTCACCTTGCGTGTGGACTCATCATCCAGCTCAATACCCAGCGCTTCGAGGTTTTTGATGATGTTCGATTTGCCGGCATTCTTCCCCAGAGCGTACTCGCGAAAACGACCGAACCGCTCGGGCATCAGATCATTGAAGTAGAGGTTCTTCTTCTTATCTCCGTCGGCATGAATGCCCGCAACCTGCGTGAAGACATTGTCGCCGATGATGGGTTTGTTGTTGGGTATACGTATTCCGGAGTAGGTCTCCACCACCTTGCTCACGTTAAAGAGATGCGACTCGTCAATGTTGGTCTGCAACTTCATATGATCGTGGATAAGCGCTACCACACTGGTCATAGGAGCATTACCGGCACGCTCCCCCAGCCCGTTCACGGTCACATGCACACCCTTCACACCCGCCTTGATCGCTTCGTAGACATTGGGAACAGCCAGGTCATAGTCGTTGTGGGCATGAAAATCGAAATGCAGAGAAGGATAGCGCTCAATCATCTCGGTGCAGAACAGGAAGGTCTCATCGGGATTGAGGATCCCCAGTGTGTCGGGAAGCATGAAGCGGGTCACAGGCTCATCCTTCAGTCCGTCCATCATACGGAACACGTACTCCTTCGAATCACGCATCCCGTTTGACCAGTCCTCCAGATAGAGGTTGACGGTCAGCCCCATACCTTTCGCCGCGGCAATCGTGCTCTTCACATCGGCCAGATGCTCCTCCACCGTCTTGCGCAGCTGATAGGTGCAATGCTTCAGTGATCCTTTGCTGAGCAGGTTCACCACCTTGCACCCGGCTTTGGATATCCATTCGAGAGAGGTGCCACCATCCACGAAACCCAGCACCTCCAGGCGGTCAATATAACCATGCGTCTCTGCCCAGCGTGCCATCTTCTGCACGGAGCGGAACTCACCCTCCGAGACACGTGCGGAGGCGATCTCCACCCTGTCCACCTTCAGCTCTTCGAGCAGGAGACTCACTATGCTCACCTTCTCCTGAGTTGCAAAGGATACGCCCGATGTCTGCTCACCATCGCGGAGGGTAGTATCCATGATCTCTATTTTTCTCATCTCTCGCAAAACAATCTTTGTTTAATATGAATAAGCACGGCTCTTCTCGTATGCTTCAATCTTATCCTTGTTGGATAACAGAAAGTCGATATCGTCCAGCCCGTTCAAAAGACACCCTTTTTTATAGCTGTTGATCACGAACGACTCGCTCTTACCTGTCTCATTGTTCGTGATGGTCTGTTCTTCCAGGTTCACGGTGACCGTCGCCTGCTGATTTGCTCTCGACGAAGCGAAGAGCTCACCCAGAAACTGATCACTCACCACTACGGGGAGGATACCGTTATTCAGCGCGTTATTGCTGAAGATATCGGCGAAGAAGCTCGACACCACCACCCTGAAACCACAGCCACCGATAGCCCAGGCGGCATGCTCGCGACTGCTGCCGCTGCCGAAGTTCTTGCCGGCCACCAGCACCTGACCCGAATAGGTCGGATCGTTCAGTACGAAGTCGGGCTTCGGATTGCCCTCCTTATCGTAGCGCCAGTCGGCGAAAAGGTTATCTCCGAAGCCGTCGCGTGTGGTCGCTTTCAAAAAACGCGCGGGGATTATCTGATCCGTATCCACATTCTCAATGGGAAGGGGTACGTATGTTGATGTGATTGTTTGAAATTTTTCCATATTTTTCTATATCATTTGTACTTTAAAACATTAAACAGAGTTCATTTAACTGCTGATGGTACGAAATTTGAATGCTTTTATCCTGACTCTTAATTTATTTACTTGTTAATACTGAAAGCTGATAGCTGATCGCTAAACTCCCAAACCGCTGCCCCTACTAAGCTTCCACCTAAAAAGCTGATAGCTGATAGCTGACTGCTGACAACTGATTGCTGAAAGCTGATCGCTGAGAGCTGACAACTAACAACTTTACGGTTGTGTAATTTTGCCGTTCACTGCTGCAGCTGCCGCCACCAGTGGTCCCGCCAGTATCGTTCTCGCACCGGGACCCTGACGTCCCTCGAAATTACGGTTGGAGGTGGATACGGCGTACTTGCCGGCAGGGATCTTGTCATCGTTCATGGCGAGACAGGCCGAGCAGCCGGGTTGACGCAGCGCGAAGCCCGCCTCCTCCAGTATCTTGTCCAGTCCCTCCGCCTCTATCTGCTTACGTACTTTCCAGCTGCCGGGCACCAGCCAGGCTGTCACGTTATCTGCTTTCTTCTTCCCCTTCACATAGTTTGTGAAAAGACGGAAATCCTCGATGCGTCCGTTGGTACAGCTTCCCAGGAAGACATAATCAATGGACTTTCCCTCCAGCTTCTCTCCCGGGGTAAAGCCCATATAGTGCAACGATTTCTCGAACGAGATCTTACCCGCTTCATCGATATCCTCCAGTTGCGGGATGGTGCCGTCGATGGGCATCCCCATACCGGGATTGGTACCGTAGGTTATCATTGGCCCGATCTGCGACACGCCGAAGGTCACCTCTTTGTCAAACTGCGCACCCTCATCGGTATGCAGCGTCCGCCAGTAAGCCATTGCCTCCTCCCATCGCTCACCTTTCGGTGCGAACTCTCGCCCTTTGATATAACTGAAGGTGGCCTCATCGGGGGCAATAAGGCCGCCACGTGCACCCATCTCTATGCTTAGATTGCAGAGAGTCATCCTCTCTTCCATCGTCAGGTTACGCACAGCCGCCCCGGCATACTCCACAAAATAACCGGTGGCACCACCCGTGGTGAGCTGCGCGATCATGTAGAGCGCCATATCCTTGGCGCCCACATGCTCGTTCAACCTTCCTTCGAAGTTGATCCGCATGGTTTTGGGACGTGTCTGCAGGATACACTGCGATGCCAGCACCATCTCCACCTCGCTGGTGCCGATGCCGAAGGCGATGGCACCGAAAGCTCCATGTGTGGAGGTGTGACTGTCGCCACAGACGATGGTCATCCCCGGCTGGGTGTACCCGTTCTCGGGACCGATCACATGAACGATCCCGTTCATTGGGTTATTGAGCCCGTAATAGGTAAGACGGAAATCTCTGGCATTCTTCGCGAGGGTGTCCACCTGAAAGCGGGAAACCTGATCGCGGATAGGCTGGTCCTGACCCATGGTGGGGATATTGTGATCGGCCGTGAGCGTGGTCCGCTCCGGGCGGTATACCTCCAGACCACGTGCCCGCAAGCCTGCAAACGCTTGCGGACTGGTCACCTCGTGACAGAGATGTCTGTCTATATATAACTGCGTGGGACCTTCCTCTACCGTGGTAACCACGTGTGCATCCCAGATTTTATCGAAAAGAGTCTTCATTAATTTATGATTTTTGAATTATGATTTTTGATTTGTTTAGCGCTGAGAGCTGACCGCTGAGAGCTGAAAGCTGATTGCTGACTGCTGACTGCTGACCGCTGACTGCTGACCGCTATTCATCCACGAACTTATTCACAGCATCTATAAACGCTTCCACCGATGCCGCCACGATATCCGTATTGGCAGAGAAGCCATAGTAGTGCGCACCGTTATACTCCACCTGCATATGTACCTTCCCCAGATCATCACTACCGTGGTCAATAGCCTGAATAAGGAACTCCTGTATCTTTATTTTTCTTTTGATGATATTCTTCACCGCGCGGATGGCAGCATCAACCGGTCCGTTACCGCTGGCGGTAGCCTCGAAATGCTCACCTGCAATGTTGAGGCCGAGACTGGCAACATCACGCACACCTATACCGCAAAGAACTTGCAGATAATCAATCTTGATCCTGTGCAGACGGGCCTCCTTGCCTACCAGCATCAGGATATCATCATCATTCACATTCTTCTTCTTGTCGGCGAGCTCCAGGAACTGCTGATAAACCTTATCCAGCTCCTCCGGCCCGAGCTTCACACCCAGCAGCGAGAGGCGGCTCTTCAGTGCGGCACGACCACTGCGGGCCGTCAGCACGATGGCATTGTCGTCGATACCCACATCCCTGGGGTTGATGATCTCGTAGGTCTCCACATTCTTGAGCACGCCATCCTGGTGAATCCCCGAAGAGTGAGCGAAGGCGTTCCTTCCCACAATCGCTTTGTTGGGCTGCACCGGCATGTTCATCAGGCTCGAGACCATGCGGCTGGCAGCATAGATATGATGTGAATTGATGTTGGTGTCGAACCCGCGGTCCTTATGGCTCTTGAGCGCCATCACCACCTCCTCGAGAGAGGTGTTGCCGGCACGCTCGCCGATACCGTTGATGGTCACCTCCACCTGACGGGCACCGTTGATCACACCCGAGAGCGTGTTGGCAGTGGCCATCCCCAGATCCTGGTGACAGTGTGTGGAGAGGATCGCACTTTTCATATCCACATGTTCAACCAGGTATTTGATCTTTGCCCCATATTCATCGGGAAAGCAGTAACCGGTAGTGTCGGGGATATTCACCACTGTGGCACCCGCATTCACCACCGCCTGCACTACGCGGGCCAGGTATTCGTTATCGGTACGGCCGGCATCCTCGGCATAAAACTCCACGTCACCCACGAACCGACGGGCATACTTTACCGCTTTCACCGCCCGCTCGATGATCTCTTCGCGGTTGGAATTGAACTTGTATTTGATGTGTGAGTCGGAGGTGCCGATACCGGTATGAATACGTTTGTTCTTCGCATATTTCAACGACTCAGCAGCCACTTCTATATCTTTCTCCACCGCACGTGTGAGCGCGCAGATAGTGGGCCAGGTCACCGCCTTGGAGATCTCTACCACCGAGTTGAAATCGCCCGGGCTGGAGATGGGAAAGCCAGCCTCAATCACATCCACACCCAGCAGCTCCAGCGTCTGTGCTATCTCTATCTTTTCGATTGTATTCAGCTGACAACCGGGGACCTGCTCCCCGTCTCTTAAGGTTGTATCAAATACGTAAATACGCTCCATTATTCGTCTAATTTTTTATTGTTGTATAAAAAAATAACCTCTCTCACCGGGTGAGAAAGGTTATCATATGATTATCTGCCTTGTTACATGATTCGATATGCCAGTCTCACCCCCCGAAGTTTTCCAGAAGTAGAATAGAAGAAATGACTAGAATATCAATGATACGATACATAATGCAGATTGAACTGTTTTCTTGTTTGACAGTTACAAAGTAAATCCAAAAAATCATACCGACAAAATATTTCTACTCTTTTTTGCGTTAAATATTTACATTTTGACAAAAGCAGCCCTCCTTTACTTCTCAATTGATAGCTAAGAGCGGCAGAAACCTAACACATAATCAATGTATTATAGCAAATCTTCTTCACGTAAATAATTATATGCTGCTGCATCATATCGATATTTATTTTTATTCAATTATCCCCTATTACTTCTATTTCTGACAGTTAAAATCGCGAAACATACTCATTTTTCTGTAAAAAAGAGCGCTCTCTGTTATAATTGGACTATTTTTGCGGAATGTATTTCCGTTGCGACGAGATAGAAAGAAGGATGAATGAAGCGGGGCAAAAGAGGCAACCGTTTCTCTTTGGTGTGGAGTTTGAGATGAAGAGAGGTTTTTTTCTTGTCGACCCGATGTCACAGCAGGAGGTGCTGTTCAATATTAACGGCTTTGGCAACACCCCACCACCACCGGAAACTACTCCCCCGCACCATTTCGAAAGCAGACCAGAAGATTTCCACACCTACAGCGAACGATTCCGGGTGGTGAGGAACGGGTTGAGTCGCGGCGACTCTTACCTGACCAATCTAACTATCAGCACACCTATCCGCACCTCCCTCACGCTGCAGGAGATTTTTTCATACAGCAAAGCGATCTACAGGTTCTGCATCCCGGGAATGATGGTCTGCTTCTCTCCCGAATGTTTCGTAACGATGAGCCGGGGGAGAATTGCAACCTTCCCGATGAAGGGTACGATCGATGCCGCCATCCCGAACGCACGGGAGATCATTCTGAACGATCATAAGGAGAGCGCTGAGCATAATACCACCGTCGATCTGCTGCGCAACGACCTGAGTAGAATAGCCACAGAGGTGAAGGTGAGCCGCTTCAGGTATATCGACGAGCTGCAGACCAGCAACGGCACCATCCTTCAGGTGAGCTCAGAGATTGAAGGCAGCCTCCCCGATAACTACAGAGAGCAGCTAGGTACACTCTTCTTTGCGTTACTACCTGCCGGCTCCGTATCGGGAGCACCCAAGCGGGCGACACTAGAACTGATCCGCCGGGCGGAAAAGGAACCACGTGGATACTACACGGGTGTTGCAGGCTACTTCGACGGGGAGAGGCTGGAGAGCTTTGTAATGATCCGTTACATCGAACAGCAGGGCAGCGATCTCTTTTTCCGCAGTGGCGGAGGCATCACCGCCAACAACATCTGCCGGAATGAATACCGTGAAGCCCTGCAAAAAGTATATCTTCCTTTTTAAACTTTATTGCCTATGTTTCTGGAAACCATCTGCATACTAAACGGCAAAGTGCAAAACGAACATGCACATGTGGAACGAATGCAACAGACTGCCGCTTATCACCGGATCACCGCCCCGCCCCTGCCCGGCCTGGAAAAGATGCTCCCGGTGGAACTTACCGAAGGGAGGGTGAAATGCAGGATCATCTACAATAACACCATCGAAGAGGTAGCGTTTGCACCCTATCATCCAAAAGTGATCGCCTCGCTGAGGCTGGTGGAGGCATCACCCGATTATACTTTTAAGTATGCCGACAGATCAGCATTACTTAACCTGCTGAAACAGAAGGGTGATTACGATGAGATATTGATCACCCGTAACGGGTTAATTACCGACACCTCCTACAGCAATGTGGTGCTCAGCAAAGGTGACCATTATTACACCCCGCACACATTCCTTCTTAACGGCACGAAACGACAGCAGCTGCTGCTATCCGGCAGAATCAGAGAGAGGGAGATCAGGGTTGCATCCCTCGGCGATTATGACCGTATTTACCTTATTAATGCGATGCTCGATATCGAAGATGGGGTATCCCTGCCCATAAGCAGCATTTATCCATAATGCATGCCCGCCATAAACAGTTTGCAAAAGAGACTACCCCAAATTTGTTGCACAGACCCCTGCAAATAGAAAAACGGTACTCCCATTAAAAGAGTACCGTTGAATTTTTTATTGACAACTGAAAGCTGACAACTGACAACTGATTGCTTGTATTTAAATCCTAACCGCTGACAACTCCACCAACCCCACCTAAAAAGCTGAAAGCTGATCGCTGACAGCTGA